>JADHVV010000107.1 GCA_016783825.1 Candidatus Zhuqueibacterota bacterium
AAGTGCTTTTTTATCCTGCATCATTGCTTCGATACAGTAGGTTCGCACAGCGCCGGCGAATTTTTCATTCTCCGTTTTAAGTCCCTGAATTACGGGGATTGCCATGTATTCTTCCGCAAATTTGGTATAAATTTTGAGTATCTTTAAAGTTTCTTCTTCGGCTTCTGAATCGCTGGCATGCGCAGTGTGACCTTCCTGCCACAAAAATTCAGTCGTTCTTAAGAAAAGCCTTGTCCGCATTTCCCAACGCACAATGTTCGCCCACTGGTTAATCAGGATGGGGAGATCACGGTAAGATTGTATCCAATTTTTATACATGGCCCAGATGATCGTCTCAGAAGTTGGTCTTATCATCAAAGGTTCATCTAATTTTTTACCGCCTCCATGAGTAACTACCGCACATTCCGGGGCAAATCCTTTCACATGTTCTGCTTCTTTTTTCATAAAACTTTCCGGAATAAAAAGTGGGAAATAAGCATTTTCATGCCCTGTATCCTTAAACATTTTATCTAAAACAGCCTGCATTTTCTCCCATAAAGCATAGCCATTTGGTCGAATGACCATGCATCCTTTTACAGGAGAATGATCAGCTAATTTACCTTTTGCAATAACATCAGTGTACCATCGTGAATAATCTTCTTCTCGTTTTGTAATTCCTTTTGCCATTTCCTGTTTCGAACCTCCGTTTGCTAATAAGTTGTTTATTGGATTTACTCTGTTATTTTTGAATTAAAGTAAAGGTTAAGGTCAATACTCTTCGAGCACAGGGATCAAGGTTAAGAAATAATTACTCGACCTTGACCTAAACCTTAACCTGTTTTTTACTCCGGACATGATTCAACCAAATCAACCAGTTTTTCCTCAATATGAAAAATACAATCCTTTGGATGTGTAACAGATTTCAGACAGATCAATTCCCTGCCTCGTTCCCATTTGGGAGCTGATTTGTCTGTCACATCGATCAACATTCCGTACTGGCAATGTAAGCATTTTTGGTGCTGGTTGTCAAATGGGAATGCAGTATGCCTGGCAATTAACGCGTCTGTATTATCCCATGTTCGTTTGTTTGATTTTTCCAAAAACTCGATTGAATTTATCTTTTTAAATACCAGCCGCCCATTGTCCAATTCTACTCTTGCACGGAAGTCTATTTTATCTCCTGGTGCAAACTTGTACTTTTGTTGAAAATCAGGATAAATGAATGCGTAGCAATGATCTTCCCAATGGATGCGGTCGATGAAAGCTTCATCAAAATGAATAAAAAATCCATAAAGCCTTAAACGGCTGCTTTCATTTTGTATTGTTTTGGACAATGCCGGTTTTACTGTTTGAATTTTTCCTTCGATATTTAAATTTTTTTGATTTATCGAATCAAGCCAGTCTTCAAATTCATCCATACTATCCAAAAATTCATTATACTCAACTTCAGAAATAGTTAAAACCGGCTGATTGTTGATTTTCTCATCGTAATAATATTTACAGCCAAAACATTTTTTCCCGACGTGCTTGTATCCTCTTTTGCAGGTTTTGCCTTTATTTAAAAGCTGACAAAACCACTTAAAATATAAACAACCCTGGGGATAACATTTTTTAACTCGCAATACATAATATGCAGAAACCTTATGTCCGAACTTTTCATGTCCACTGGAATTACATTTAAAAATATCTGATCTTTTGTATGGGTTGATCATAATTACTATTCAATTGAATCTTTTAAAGCTAAAAAAGAAAAATTCTGCACAAGAGATGGTATTGAAATTTAATATTGATATTAATGAGATTATTAATTATATTAAAAATACATGAGAAAAAATATTAATTCCATCATAAAATTCTGGATTACTACCATGTCTTCGATTGAATTGGAGAAAATGAAAATTCCTAAAATGAAAAACATCCAATTTAAGTTTGAATTACAGGGTGAATTTAATATAACTTCGTTTATCGCTCGACAAAAAGTAAATCGATATTTGCTAATGAACACAGGTAACTTAATTCATTCCATGGAACCCGATTTAATTATTGGCGACAATTTGCAATGGAAGGTACCATTAGGATACTCCATGCCGGGGAAAGGATTCTTAGGCAAAGTTGGTGATATTTTTGTCGATGCTATAACTGGAATTTTGAAACTTGAAATTTCTACTCCCATAAAAGAAATAGAAACTAATGCCGAAAGCCTATATTCAAAAAAATGAAAGTTAATATAATAAATTTTATTGTATCAAGTCAATAAAAATCTAAACAAAAAAGTGATACAGTTTTTGCTGTAAACAACTTTACTAAACCTTCAAGGTTTAGTAAAGTTAAAATAATCCGCAAACTTCATTATAAAGAACAAATCCCTCTGAAGTCAATTTGAACCGATTATCTTCAAAAGTAAAAAGACTGTCGCCTTGATAACTCTCCAATTTCTTAATACTACTTTTGTACTTCTCTAAAAAGGATGTTTTAAAAAGCTGGTAAAATTTATCAATATCGATTCCTGATGATCGTCTCAAAGAAAGGAAGATGAATTCCAGTTGTTTTTGTTCAAGTGTTAAATTTTCAAATTCAGCGATGGGCTTTTCCCCATTTTTGATTGATTCAAAATATTTATCAACATTGCTTACATTCCACTGGCGCCGATTTTCCCAATAAGAATGAGCAGAAGGCCCCAAACTTAAATACGGGGAAAAATTCCAATACATCTCATTATGCAGGCATTCAAAACCGGGTTTCGCGAAATTAGAGATTTCATATTGATTATAACCTTGTTCGGAAAAAATATTGATGGTTGATAAATACATTTGTCGTTCTGTTTCTTCTTCTTGACATTTTTCCAATCCACTCTTTATTCTTTTTTCGAGAACTGTGCCCGGCGCAATGGTTAAACCATAAGTTGAAATATGATTGGGATTTAATTCGATAGCACGATTTAAATTGGCTTCCCATTGCGTTTGCGTCTGGCCGGGGATAGCAAAAATTAAATCAATGCTGATATTTTTAAATCCGACCTCATGGGCCCAACGGATAACATTTTCTGCCTGCTGTACATTATGACTGCGTCCCAGTTTTTTCAAATTTTCATCTGCAAAGGATTGAACACCAATACTCAAACGATTGACACCACTTGACAAATATTCTTTTAATTTGTTAGATGATAAAGATTCGGGATTTGCCTCAATCGTAAACTCTATATCCGCATCAAAATTGAAAGTCTGATTTAGTTTATCAATAATTCGATTTAACTGGTTCGAAGATAACAAAGATGGCGTGCCGCCGCCCAGAAAAATAGAGGCAAACTTTACTTGTGAAAAAACCTGGTGATTTGAATATAAATGAATCTCCTGAATTAAGGCATTAATAAAATTTTCAACAGTAGTTGGATTTGTTTTGATGGAATAAAAATCACAGTAATTGCATTTTTGGGTGCAAAAAGGAAGGTGTATGTAAAGTCCGGCTTTATCCATAAAAGAACTGTTACGATTAATTTATTAGGTGTACAAAAAAAATCACGCAAAGCCGCAAAGACGCGAAGATTACGCAAAGAAAATAAGAAAACTTTGCGATCACTTTGCGGCTTCGCGCCTTTGCGTGAAAATAATTTTTGTCCGGATCCATCTCATCCGGAATTATTTATTGTAATCCACCAGTTATTTAATCAACTTAGCAAGCCTGCCAAACCTGATTTTTTTGTAAAGTTTATAGAAAGGGGCATCAGTATTCCATGAAAAATAGATAATCAATGCCTGCCCAACAATATTTTCTCTTGGTAAAAATCCCCATGAACGGCTGTCTGCGCTGTTATCGCGGTTATCGCCCATGGCAAACAATTGCCCTTTGGGCACTTTGACCGGGCCAAAATTTTCCAAATTTTTGTTAACGCGTTCGTAGCGGCGGATTGTATATTTCTTGCCGTTATTTCTGGTGATTTTATAATACTGGATATATTCGCCTGCCTTGGAATCGTATTCACGTTTTATAAGTTTTGATTTCCCCTCTGGCTTACCATCAACATACACAACTCCTTTTCGTACCTCAATGGTTTGCCCTCCAATCGCCATGCATCTTTTAATGTAATCCAGTTTCTCATCAAGCGGATACTTGAATACAATAATATCACCGGGCTTGGGATCTTTGAACGCAGGGAGACGTAAATAGGGAATTTTCACATTTATTAACGGTATCCGGTCAGGAGTGCGGACGCCATAAATGAACTTATTAACTAATAGAAAATCTCCAACTAATAATGTATCTTTCATCGAACCGGTTGGAATTCGAAAAGCCTGGATGACAAAAATTCTCAATATCAAAGCTGCAATTAATGCGACCAGTATTGCTTCTACATATTCACGGATAATATTCTTTTTCTTTCTTACAGGTCGTTTCGTCATATTTGAACCTCGTGTTATTTTTGATTTATTTTTTTTATACGAAATTTACTTTTATTTGTTCAATAAGTGATTTGACAGGTCGTAGATCCCGATTTTCGGGGATTACGGGATTTACCGGATTGACAAGATAAAGTATTAATTGAGTCAAAATAATTAGAGTCAAAATGATTTTTTTTGATTTAATTATTTTGACTCTAATTATTTTGACATTAGTTTTAAAATAGATTATAGAGACCATTCCAATTTTTCTAACTTTCTGGCGCTGACAATATTGAAAATATTTACAACTATCAAAGCTATTATAATTACCGCTGCCGCTGCAGCAATATCAATAAATTGTGCCGACAACTCTAAAAAATTGCCCAGGACAAAAATAAGCGCCACTATCCCGCCTAAAATACCAGTCCCAAGAAAAGTTGAAAGCGACATGAGTAAGCCACCTGTTGTCGTGAGCATTCTTTTTGGATGATCCCAATCGAATTTTGCGTAATAGATGCCGAATAATAATCCGGTAGCTGAAAAAATACCAGACAGGGCAAGTGTTGCAAAAAGAGCTAATATTTGTAAACGTAATGGATGACCAAAGTAGATACTGATAAAAAGAACTGCTAACCAGGCTAATATGGTACTCAAAGAAAAACTTAATAAAAATTTTCCCCAGATAATGCGGAGTCCTGATTGAGGAACGAGTTTGGTAATCCAGAATGATTTCATTTCCAGGGGGATCAACCGGCTGCTTAATTGAACGGCAGACATTGCGCCGAATAATACAATAAAAAGATAAGGACGGTATAAAGAGAATTCACCATCAACTTGATCCGAATGCTGGATGAATGGAAATATTATCATCATCGCGGCGAACATCAGTATGTTTGTAAACTGTCTTGAATCCCTGGTGAAAAGTTTAAAATCGCGGAGTAGAATTGATCCGGTGGCGCTGGAAAAGAAATTACTAAAAATTGGTAAAGCGCCTGTTTTACGTTTACGGGCGCCGATTCGTTTTTTTACAGTAACGGATTGTTTGCTGCCGATGAGACCTTTTTCAAATGCATTTTTACTTAATTTCAAACAAAAATGAAACAGGCAATATGCGAGTAATAAAAGCGGTAAAAAATTGAAAATAATTAATGAAAAATCCAGTTCGCTAAATCCTTTGAGCGCTCGCGCTGCCCAGGTCGATGGCAGGAGATTTAAAAGCGATATGTTTGAGATTTTTCCCAACTGTTCAATATTTTGTGGATTAAAGTCCGGGGAAGACCTGTCAAAAGCGGAAGCTCTAACAACCTGTAGAATGAGCCAGATGCCGAGTGATACAACAGCCAACAGTATCGCCATGAATTCACGCGCTCTTGATGCCGGTATTATTCGAACAATTAACAAGGCGCCTAAAAATGAAATTGAAACCGGGATGGTTAGAAAGAAGATGGCATTTACTATCATCAACGGATAATAAAACCACGAGGCATGAGTTACGATGCCATAAGCGATAAAAGTTGGCATGCCTACAAAAAAGAAAAAAGATGAGTTGGCAAAGATCGCTTCAATGAGCTTAAAAGTGAAAATGGTGTTTTCTGAAATGGGCGATGAAAAAAGTAACGGTAAATCACTGGAGATGAATAGATAGTGGATTGATATTGTGATGCCGCTGGCTAATAGAAAAATAAAAAACATTAGAAACAGCGCCATAATGGCATTATCAATGAGCTGTACATTTAATGCTGTATTACTTGCCAGTACTGTTAATAATTCAAATATCCATAAATAAATAAAAACAAATAAAACGCTGCCACCAACCAATGCAAAAAATTTTTGAAACCGTTTTTTGGATTCGCCCTTGGTAAAGCCATTCAGTAAAATCTTTAATTTAACTTGAAATAGCAGGAGAATGCTTTCCAGGCTGATTGTCATTTATCCTCCAGGTATTTCAATACTTCATCATACTCACTGCCGCCGGTTAGTTCGAGAAAAATTTCTTCGAGGCTTATATCTTTTTGTTTTGAGGAAAGCCTTAATTCGTCCATCGTTCCCAATGCAGCGATTTTACCTTGATTGATTATTGCCACACGGTCACACATAGCTTCCGCAATTTCAAGAATGTGAGTTGACATAAAAACAGTCGTGCCTTTGTTTACCAATCCGCGCAGCAAGTCTTTCAGGTTGCGTGCGCTTTTCGGATCTAATCCAACTGTTGGTTCATCAAGGAACAACACCTTGGGATCGTGTATTAGGGCAGCCGCCAGAATACATTTTTGTTTCATGCCGTGGGAGAAATTTTGAATCAGGTCATTAACACGGTCATCCAAATCAAACAGGTCAATTAGCTGGTCAAAGCGCCGTTTGAAAGCATCCCGATCCACCTCGTATAAATTTCCAATGAATTCCAGGAATTCTCTCAAAGAAAGTTTATCATAAAGCACCGGCGTATCTGGAACCAAACCGAACATTCGTTTTGCTTCAACGGGGTGTTGCAGCAGATCATAACCTTCAATCGTAATCGTCCCAGATGTTGGTTTTAAAAGACCGGTCATCATTTTAATTGTAGTAGTTTTACCAGCGCCATTGGGGCCGAGAAAAACAAAGAGTTCATTGTGAACTTGAAGATTCAGGTTATCAACAGCAATTAAATTGTCGTATTTTTTAGTCAGGTCAGTTGCCTGGATCAAGATATTTCTCCGTGAATTTTAAAATGCCTTCTATTGCCACAGAGACGCGGAGACACAGAGAAAAAAAGAAATAGTAATTTTGAATTTTATTTTCATTTTTTCTCTGTGAACTCTGTGTCTCTGTGGCTAAATTTTATAATAAATTAATCAACTTTCAAAACCGCTAAAAACGCCTCCTGCGGAACCTCAACATGCCCCAAAGTTTTCATCCGCTTTTTACCTTCTTTTTGTTTCTCAAGCAGTTTACGTTTTCGGGTGATATCTCCACCGTAACATTTGGCGGTTACATTTTTTCTCATCGCGCGAATCGTTTCCCTGGCAATAACTTTACTGCCAATTGCCGACTGAATGGCAATTTCAAACATTTGTCTGGGAATCAGTTCCTTCAGTTTTTGACAGATCTTCCGTCCCCATTCGTATCCTTTGCTGCGGTGAACGATAATGGAGAGTGCATCGACAACATCTTTGTTAATCAGGATATCAAGCTTCACCATATCACCGCGTTTGTAATCTAAAAACTCATAATCGAATGACGCATAACCTTTGGAAACTGATTTTAACCGATCGTAAAAATCAAAAATAATTTCTGCCAAAGGAAATTCATAATGAAGGTCAGCCCGGGTGGGATCGATATAGTCCGTATTAATATAAACCCCTCTGCGCTCCTGGGCAATTTTCATTATATTACCGATGTATTCCACCGGCGTCAAAATGTTTGCTTTTATGTAAGGCTCTTCAAAATAATCGATGTAAGTCTGCCCTGGCAGATCGGCTGGATTATCTATCGTCTCAACTGTGCCATCTGTTTTATGTATTTTAAATTCTACGCTGGGAAGCGTGGTCACCAAATTGAGATCATATTCCCGCTCCAGCCTTTCCTGAATAATCTCCATGTGGAGCAGTCCCAAAAAACCGCAGCGGAATCCAAATCCCAGGGCGATGGAATTTTCTGGTTCATAAATTAGTGAAGCATCGTTCAATTTTAATTTTTCCAGCGCATCCCGCAAGCCTTCATAATCATCGTTATCTGCCGGAAAAAGACTGCTGAATACCATTGGTTTTACATCGCGGTACCCGGGCAATTGTTGTAGCGCTGGATTACTTACTGAAGTAATCGTATCACCTACTTTTGTATCACAGACTTCTTTCACGCTCGCAATCACATAGCCAACTTCTCCGACAGAAAGTGTTTTTTGCGGGACGTTTTTTATTTTCATGACACCAACTTCGTCCACTTCAAAAGTCTTGTCGTGAGCAAAGAATTTTATAGCATCATCATTTTTTAATTCACCCTGAAATACCCGAACGTAAGCAACAGCGCCGCGGTACTGATTAAACATGGAATCAAAAATCAATGCCTGAAGCGGCGCTTTGGGATCACCTTTTGGCGCAGGAACCCGGTGCACAACTGCTTCCAATACATCCCCGATACCAATTCCTTTCCGAGCGCTGCAACAGACAATCTCATCTTCATCCACTCCCATGATCTCAATTATCTGGGTTTTTATCTCGTCAGTTCGTGCGCTTGGCATATCAATCTTATTGATGACAGGAATGATTTCCAGATCATTTTCCAACGCTAAATAGAGATTGCTGATCGTCTGGGCTTCAACTCCCTGGGATGCATCTACGATCAGTAAAGCGCCTTCACATGCTGCCAAACTCCGCGAAACTTCATAAGAGAAATCAACGTGCCCGGGCGTATCAATCAAATTTAAAATATAATTTTTCCCATCGCTTGCTTTATAATTCATCGTAATAGCGTGGGATTTAATTGTTATGCCGCGCTCCCGTTCCAATTCCATACTATCCAAAATCTGGTCAACCATTTCTTCTTTCTTGAAGGTGCCGGTTTCTTCCAGCAATCGGTCAGCCAATGTTGACTTACCATGATCTATATGGGCGATGATTGAAAAATTTCTGATTAATTCTGTTTTCATTTAGTTAATTGCCTTGAGTTGTTTTGCTGTTAAAAGTTATATTCTCGTAAAGGTTCAGCTTATAACATATTAATTTCAATTGTAAAAATGGACATCAATTTTTGCATGGCGCAGAGGGCAGAGCGCATAGCTCAAAATGTATGTTTTATCGCTATGCGCTCTGCTCTATGCGCCATGCGTTTTGCGATTAAAATAGTGCAGGTAATGGCTATCCACAAACCTTAACCGAGAAAACATATCCACTAATAATTCGTCAAAAATAAAACCTTAAAATGTAGTGAATATTTTGGAATTATGCAATATAAAAGTTGGGAAGATTTTGTAAAGGATAGAAAAAAATTAGGAGAATTTCCGAAATTTTAGTTTATTTAAATCTTGAATTGATTTACAACTTTGTTGTTTTTAGTAATGCAATACTATAATAACACCTATTTAGTGCTTGAACGAAAACTAGCAAAACTTAAAAAAGCGCCTGTCATTGCGAGCGACGAAGGAGCGAAGCAATCTCTTGATTATTAAACGCTTATTGATGGGATTGCTTCGTCGCTTCGCTCCTCGCAATGACAGAAAATTACCAAAATTAGGGGTTTTCGTTCAGACACTATTTATTAGTAATGCGATACTATTTTTATTGACTAAAATTTCATGCTACTTGATAAATGACCGGACGGTAATGTGGCGAGGGAATAGGCTTTCCATTTGCTTTGGCAGCCTCAATCCAAATTTCTTTTGCTTTGAGCATCTCTTCTAATGCTTCTTCGGGGGTTTCGCCAAAAGCTGAACAAAACTTTAAATCAGGGACATCAGCGATGTAGCCTTCATCTTCTTCGCTATAAAATATATTAATATGATAATCTTGCATTATTTAAAGCCCTAATGCGATTTTTAGTCGTTTATTAATTTCTAACATTAAATCTCCCCCAAGTTCGCCTAATACGCGAGTAACAAGTGCTTTCTGCAAGAGTGCCAACTTATGAGTTCTGAACACAGATTGAAATTTTAAGCCGGTCAATGGAAATAAGGGATGCGAAATCTCTAAAACATAATCTGTTTTTAACAATTCAAGTGGTTCCTGTGATGAGATGAAAAGACAAAGCACATCGTTTATTTTGTTTAAAAATTCATCGGGTGTTAGGATCAAAGCTGGACGTATTCTGGAATTTGTTAAATCTGTAAATGGATAACGTATTAAAACGATACTCCCTCTTTTTACGATTTTGTGGGCCATAACACGTCATCTCCATCTCTTACTGAATAAACATCTTCAAGCTCAGAATCTAACCAATCAAAACTTCCCGATTTTTCAACAAGCCGCATTAACTCTTGAGTAGAAGTGTCATCCGTGAGTATTTCTTGATTTTTTAGATTTCTGCGAGCAATAATAAACGCAGCAAAGGTTTCAATTTCACGTTGTTCTTGATGTGTCATTTTTTTTATTAATTGTGCAAATGTTTTTGTCATAATTATAAACCTTTCTTATAACAAAGCTCAATCACTTCATTTATCCTTGAATAAAGCTCCTCAATAGTTTTGGCTTGAGTATAACAACTCTTTGAAGCAGGTACTGTTGCTACGTAAAATCCGTCTCCATCCTGCTCAATTAAGAAGGTGAAATTATTTATTGATTGGATTTTTTTTATTCTAACTCCAAAATTTAAACCAGTTCATTTTATCTTAAAAATGTACTACATGATTGTAATAATTCACAAAATGCAAAATGCTAGGTGAAAAAAATATCTAATTCAATTCTAATATAACTCAGTAAATGCAAAATGTCAAGTAAAAAGAAGTTATTTAATTTAATTTATCAACATTGGACTCATTTCTTAAGCTTCTATCAATAAAAACCTTGATAATGTAAACTTCATTAATTATATTTTGTCTTCACATAATCCCAACCTGGACAAACCAGTAACCAAAATGGAAAAATATTGGTCACAGAAATAGAACACGTCACAGAAATTTATAAGTTATTTTCTGTGACCTGTTCTGTTTCTATGACCTAAAAGAATGTTGCTTTTTGGGCAAAAAATTAACTGTTTAGGAACTAAAAATACAATGGAGCTTATAAAATGAAACTAAAATTAGACTTTGGAAGCGATGGTTTGTGGATAGAAGTGCCCGATAAAAATTTAGTCAAAGTTTTAGCAATGAAAAAAACAGAACCGATCACGAATCCTAATGAAGCAGTTGCAAAAGCTTTGGAAAATCCTATTGCTTCCGACTCGTTGGCTGATCTGGCAAAGGGGAAAGAATCCGCCTGTGTGGTGATTTGTGATATCACGCGTCCGGTACCCAATAAGATACTTCTTCCTCCAATTCTGGATGCGCTGGAAAAAAGTGGAATAAAAAGAGAAAAAATCACCATTTTGATTGCAACCGGCATTCATCGTCCTAATTTGGGTGATGAATTGATTCAATTGGTTGGAGAAGAAATCGCCTCAAAATACAATGTTGTCAATCATTATGCAAAAAGGAAAGAAGACCAAACTTATTTGGGGAAAACTTCAAGAAATACTGAAGTATTTATCAACTCAGATTATTTGAATGCAGACTTAAAAATAACAACCGGGTTTATTGAACCGCATCTTATGGCAGGATTTTCCGGCGGCAGAAAGCTCATTTGTCCCGGTATCGCCAGTTTGGAAACCGTAAAAGTTATGCACAGTCCCAAAATACTCGAACATCCCAATGCCCGGGAAGGAGTGATTGAAGGCAATCCATTTCACGAAGAAGTCATTGAAATGATAAAGATGGCAGGAATGGATTTTATGCTCAATGTGGCGCTGAATGAAAACAGGAATATCGTTGGCATTTTTGCAGGAGATTACATTGAAGCTCACAAACAAGGCGTCGTTTTTGTTAGAGATCATGTCGGTGATTCTGTACCGGAACCGGTTGATATTGTGGTAACATCGTCAGCCGGTGCGCCGTTGGATGCAACTTTTTATCAATCCGTAAAAGGCATGACAGCAGCGCTTCCCATTGTGAAGCAAAGTGGTACAATTATTATTGCTGCAGAATGTAAGGAAGGTTTGGGCGGGCCCGAGTTCAGCCAGCTTGTCCGCGAGACAGAAGACATGGATGTTTTCCGAAAAAATATGATAAGAGACGATTATTTTGTTGTGGATCAGTGGCAGTTTGAAGAACTTGCAAAAGTGCTCAAGAAGGCTGACGTTTATTTATACAGTACAGGGCTTTCCGGGGAAGATATTCCAAAATCACTTTTGACTATCGTTGAATCTGTTGAAGCTGGAATAGAAATGGCGCTTAAAAAATATGGGGAAAATGCAAAAATTGCTGTTATTCCGAAGGGGCCTTATGTTTTGGCGGAGGTTAAGAAATAATAACAAAGAGAAGGCAGGAGAGAACCGTTTGTCGGAGTAGCTAATGTCCTGGTTTTTTTATTAATGAATTATTGTAGGTATAAAAAATGAACCATAGCGATCACAGACAATTCACAAATTCCACAGCAGCCAAGTCTCAAACCTTCTAAAAGATAACGCAATCAACAAAAAAAGCGATTGAGAAAAAAACCAAATTCCCAATCGCTTTTAAAATTAGATTATAAATTATTATTTATTTGTAATCGCCGCCTGCGCCGCTGCCAACCTTGCGATTGGCACGCGGAAAGGCGAACAACTCACATAGTTCATGCCAACTCTATGACAGAATTCCACGGAACGCGGATCCCCGCCATGCTCACCACAAATTCCAATTTTTAGATCGGGTTTAGTTGTGCGTCCCTTTTTAATCGCAATTTCAATTAATTGACCAACACCTTCTTGATCTAATGTCTGGAACGGATCATCCGGCAGAATATTTTTTTTGTCATATTCCTTTAAAAATGTACCGGCATCATCACGGCTGTAACCAAAAGCCATCTGCGTGAGATCATTAGTTCCGAAAGAGAAGAATTGCGCTTCTTCAGCAACCAGGTCGGCTGTTAAGGCTGCACGAGGAATCTCGATCATTGTTCCAACTAAATAATCAACTTTTATACCCATTTCTTCCTGAACTTTTTCTGCAACTTCAACAACAACCGTCTTTTGGTTTGTCAACTCTGCTTTTGTTCCGATTAATGGGATCATGATTTCCGGCAGAACATTGACGCCTTCCTTTTTCAATTGGCAGGCAGCTTCAATGATAGCGCGCGCCTGCATTTCAGTGATTTCAGGATAGGTGATTCCCAACCGACAGCCGCGATGTCCCAACATTGGATTGAATTCATGGAGCGCTTCTACTTTGGCTTTCACTTCTTCTTTTGTAATACCCATCTCTTTTGCCATTTCTTGCTGGCTTTCATCTTCGTGGGGTAAGAACTCATGAAGTGGTGGATCCAAGGTACGGATGGTTACTGGTAAATCATGCATTGCTTTAAAAATACCGTAGAAATCTTCTCTTTGGTAAGGCAGCAATTTTGCTAAGGCTGCTCGTCTGCCTGCTTCATCTTCAGCAAGAATCATTTCGCGGACTGCTTTAATACGATCACCTTCAAAGAACATGTGCTCGGTTCGGCAGAGACCAATACCTTCGGCGCCAAAATTTCGGGCATTTGTTGAATCGTGCGGTGTGTCAGCATTTGTGCGGACGCCAATTTTACGATACTCATCAGCCCATTCCATTATTTTTCCAAAGTCTCCGGAGAGCTCAGGCTGAACAGTAGGAACTTTACCTTCAATGACTTCGCCTTTTGAACCATCAAGAGAAATCCAATCGCCTTCTTTATAAACAGTACCATCAACGGTCATTGTTTTTGATTTGTAATCAATTTTCAAAGCGCCACAACCAGCTACACAGCAAGTTCCCATGCCTCGGGCAACAACAGCAGCGTGAGACGTCATACCACCTCGTGCAGTCAAAATACCTTTTGCCACATTCATTCCGCCAATATCTTCGGGTGAAGTTTCAATACGAACCAACAAGACATCTTCGCCTTTTTCTGACCATTCTTCAGCCTCGTCAGCATGGAAAACGATACGCCCGGTAGCAGCGCCCGGAGAAGCCGGCAACCCGGTAGTGATAACTTTTTTATCCGCATTCGGATCAAAAGTCGGATGGAGAAGTTGATCCAATTGTTCCGCTTCAATTCGCAAAACAGCTGTTTTTTTATCGATCAAACCTTCTCCAACCATTTCCACAGCAATGCGAACAGCTGCTGCGGCGGTGCGTTTACCGGTACGGGTCTGCAGCATCCATAAAGTACCTTTCTGAATGGTGAACTCAATATCCTGCATATCCGTGTAATGATTTTCTAAATTTTTATAAATTGCTTCCAATTCAGCGAACGGTTCGGGCATGATTTCCTGTAGTGTTTTTTGACTGGCATCACTTCTTGTCGCTTCATTCACTGGTTGCGGTGTTCGAATACCTGCCACCACATCTTCACCCTGGGCATTAACTAAATATTCACCATAAAACTCGTGTTCACCGGTTGCCGGGTCGCGAGTAAAGGCAACGCCAGTGGCGCAGTCATCGCCCATATTTCCAAAGACCATGGCTTGAACATTTACAGCAGTTCCCCAATGCGCGGGAATGTTGTTCAATTTTCGGTATGTGAGCGCTCTTTGATTATTCCATGAACCAAATACTGCGTTAACAGATCCCCAAAGTTGTTCCCAAGGATCGGTCGGGAAATCTTGACCGGTTTTCTTTTTAATTTCATCTTTGAATTGTGTTACCAACTCTTTCAAGTCATCTGCATTCAAATCCGTGTCATTTTCAACGCCCCGGTCTTCTTTCATTTTATCGATAATGATTTCAAACGGATCTTCCTCTTCTTTGCTTTCCGGTTTCATACCCATTACAACATCACCGTACATCTGTACAAAACGGCGGTAGGAATCCCATCCAAATCGTTCGTTATTTGATTCTTTAATAATCCCCTGGATAGTCGTTTCATTCAAGCCTAAATTCAAAACCGTATCCATCATTCCCGGCATTGAAGCGGGCGCGCCCGATCTCACTGATAAAAGAAGCGGATTGTCCGCATCGCCAAATTTTGCTCCCATAATTTCTTCAATATGTTCGACACCTTCAGCTACCTGGTCTTTTACTGCATCTTCATACTTGCCATCATTCTCATAATATGCTGAACATACTTCCGTTGATATGGTAAAACCTGCGGGAACCGGAATTCCCAGGTTAGACATTTCAGCAAGATTTGAACCTTTACCACCTAAAAGTTCTTTCATCGACGCATCACCGTCAGTTTTACCTTTTCCAAATCGATAAACATACTTCGTACTCATTCAATACTCTCCTTAAATTCAATAAATTATTATTTGGTTTTTTTTTGTGTTCAATGTTCAATGTTTAATGTTTAATGTTCAATGTTCAACATTCAACGTTCAATGTTTGATGTTCAATGTTCAATGTTTAATGTTCAAGGATTAATGTTTCAAGTTACAGGTTTTTTACCTTCGGGCATAGGTGTTACAAGTTATAGATTCCCAGCGCACTAAAGTGCAGGCGAAGGCTGAGGCGAAGGCGAAGGAAAAAAAAGAATATCCTTAATCCTTGAATCTTATACCTTGCTTCGCCTTTGCCTTCGCCTCAGCCTTTTCGGTATGAAAGTTAATTGATCTGGG
>JADHVV010000108.1 GCA_016783825.1 Candidatus Zhuqueibacterota bacterium
CATCAGGTTTGACACGGAAGAAGTTTACGAGCGTGAATTTGAAAAATATGGTGTGAAAAATTTGAAAATTCTGAATACGGATTTGCCGTTTTAATATTTTTTATATTTACTCCATACCCATTATTCACTTGACTTTTATTAGATATTCGTTTACATTAATGACACAGTTTTATCAAAATAACAAGTATATTTCGCATAATGGTAAATAATTATTAAGTTATTCAAATGAAGACATAAAAACATTAGAAAAGTCATCAAAAAAGTATTCAACTTCACCCATTGAATTTTTAAAACCCGGTTCTTCTCTTGCAATGAAAGAAAAAAAAAGAGGCCTTCAAAACGAAAAATTTGAAATACAGGCTCGGTATAATGCCTTAAACGCACATGAATTAAAAATGAAAATCAAAAATGGGAATATCGCTGAGCACCCTGCTTGGGAAGATTATATCGAATTAAAAAACATTGATGCTGAAATAAAGGAAATTGAAAATCGCAAATCAACAAAAGCAACATAATCCATAAAAAAAATGAATTCTACATGAACAGAAAAATCATATCTACAAACCGTCCAAAAAGCATTAGTTCCCTCGCCAGGTCAATGAATCTACAAAATAATTCAAAGTGAGTAAATATGAAAATTTCTACAAATATCTTTATAATTATTCTTTCTTTTATAATACTGATGATATTCAGCTCTGGAAATGTGGAAAAAGATAGAAACGATCAGCCGGAAGAAATGACCTTCCAAATCAACCAGTCACTATTGGGAAAAAAATATTCAGACAGTGAACTTGGCTTTTCTTTTTCTCCCCCATCAGGTTGTAAGCAAATGCCGAAAAACATGGTGCAGCAGGTTAAAGGAAAAATTCAAAAAAGTCTCGTTTCTCCTGATTCACTTGTTTTGGAACCTAATCAGTTTTTTATGAATGAAGATGAACGCTTTTTCTGCTTACTCACCGTGCATCCTACGCTGACATTGAGTGACAGTTCGATAAGCTTTTATCACCAGGTAATTGAAAATTCTGCTGAACAAAGTGAAGTGCAGCATTCAACTTATAAATATAAAAATTTTTTAATTTATCAGAGTTTGATCATTAGTGAACAAATGATCAATTTCAAATTACTTATTCCACAAGCAAATCACAAATCATTTCAAATAGACTACATAGTTCCAAAATCAATTTATGCAAAAAAAATTGAGGTCATCGAGTCTTCAATTGGTTCTCTTTCTAAACAACCTTAAATGTAAAAGGAGAAACTTATGTTAAGAAAAAGTATCGCTTTAATATTAATTGTTATTTTTATTGTGAGCTTTATTGGCTGTGCCGCTCATGTCCACAAAATTGGCGTTGGCGCTAAAAAAGGCATTACAGCAGAAAAGCGACAATGGTACGCCCTTTAGGGACTTGCACCGCTCAATGAGATTGATACTCGTGATATGGCAGGTAATGCTAAAGATTATACAATCAAAACTGAGACAGGTCCTGTTGATATTATCATTAATTTATTTACAGGCTGGATCACTGTTTACTCCAGAACAGTAACCGTAACCCAGTAAATGAGAAATATAAATGAAACCCGATGACCTCATTATTTTTCTCCAATGATAATAAAATTCTAAAAACAAAAATTCACGGAGGTGTACAAAAGGAAAAGTACGATTTCAATCTCGATAAATCTTCATCGAAAAAACTATTCCAACCTGGTCTCTTCTTTTATTATCTTTGAATTCAACAGGACGTTGCTGTCCGAAAAATCCAAATATTTCTGATTCGATCGAAGCAAACAGGTGTGCTATTCCAAAGGTCAAACACTCTTTTTGGTTTTGGGGAAGAAATTCGCTGAAGCTTTGCAAATCCGTGTCAACATCGTTTTTGGAGTAAATAATACCCGCACGAATTTTCCAATTTTTCAGCAGCCGACATTCAGCTCCCATTTTAAAGATGCTATTGTCAATTTCACCACTTCCCCTCAACCTGCTGATATAATCGTTTTTGTCTTTCTCTGCAAAATTGAAGTGATATTCTGCTGCAAGAATTATGGGCAAGAAAAGAGGTTCATAAGAAATTCCAACACCAATACGGTTTTCACAGAAATAATTATCCCCCATTAAAATGGGATAATCCGGGTGTTTTGCCCAATCATTAAAATAGATTCGATCCAATGCCAGTCCTAATCCAATTGGCAGACCAGGGATTTTCAGTCTTGTTCTCCAGTTAATTTCATACCCGTTTAGTTTCCAAATACCGTCTGATTTCGGTCTGAAACGGTTTTCCATAAAGTTAGTGGATTGAAAATTGTAAAGAGCTGCCAATCCCGATTCTAAAAAATCATTCGCAGTATAGGTCAATTGACATCCTAACTTATACGCTGAATTTTTTGAAAACTGCTCTAAACTGCCCAGGCTTTCTGTGTAAAAATTTTCTCCTCGAAATTTTGAAACAATTACCTGGCGACGTTCAAATGGATCGGGAGAGAGAATTTCAGTAAATTCCTGTGTGTTGGAATAAAAAAATGTCGCCCCAATATTCAATTGATCCGAAAACCGGTAAGCTGCACCAACTCCAGATCGGACATAACGAAAAATTGTTCGGGGTTGAGGAAAAACATTTTTTAACCCTGTTTCAATTTGATAGGTAACCGAGCCACCAATAAATAATTTTTGTTGATAAATATTTTTGCTGTATTGGAAGGAAAGACTCGGACCGAGATAATTTATGCTGCCGGTTGAACTATCAGTTAACCGGAAAGGAGACTGTTGATATGGATTTCGATTTATTGCCTGATAAACTTTGTTCAAACGTAAATTGTGATAATTTACAGAGCCATAAAATGTTTGATTTTTATCTAATTTTTTTACACCTTCAACCTGACCATTTAAATCTATTATTGCTTCAGGATCATAATCGCGTTTAAAATTGCCCGAATTTTTATTTGTGAGGAAAGAAAAACGCAGCCACGATTTGTTACCATCCATAATAAGCCAGGCAGGATTGCCACCAAAATCATACAAGTTTAATTGATTTTCATTATCCTTTAAAATTAAACTCATCTGTGCCAGGGATTTTATCCTGAAGCCTGATGCTAAGGAAACATGATTATTAAAAATAAAAGCAGCTACGAAAATTAGTAGAATTATTGTTTGATGCTTTTTCATTATTTATCCAAACTAAGTTTTTAACTCCAAACCAACTTAACATTTTTGGATCAATGTTGATATCCTGGCGTTGGCGGATGAACGATTTTAAAATCGAGAGAACTGTTATCGGTATCATGTCCGGCAGCGCCATCGATGGGATTTTTCCGTTCGATTGACTTGCCGCTGTATTTTTGTAAGCCAATACCGGCGATACCTGCATCTAATCTGCCGGTAAATATTTTCGGATTCCCGGGATCACGAGAATACTCCACAGCATCCATTACATCTTTGAAACTAAATAAAACATATCCTGATGGAGTAAAATTAAATTGATCGACCTCTTTGCCATTGATTAAAAACACGCCACCATATTTAATGTGCAGTAGAAAATCATTTTGTTTGTTTGGATTAATATTCTCTAAATTAGGCACATGCGGGTTGTCTATGTCCCCATATTGGTTATAGAATTCCCAATGTGCATAAGAGAGATCTAGACTGCTGTCCGCGCCTGCCCCAGTAATATGATCAATTGCATCTTGCGCCACAACCACATGTTCACCCGGCACCACAGGAAAATCCTTCCCCGTTCCTGGAAATTGATATAAGTACATTGCTTCAGCATATTGATTTATATAATTGCTGTACACAGACGCCCTGGCAATGATCAGACCATCCAAATACTGCACCGTGTCCGAAGCATTATATAATTCAACAAACTGGTCATATTGATAAGTACCATTATTACTGCTACTTCCACAATAATAAATTTCATTAATTATAATTTTTGATAATAATTTTTTTCCTAATTTGACAGTGTCAGCATCGAATACCTGGTTTTGGTAAATAGTTTTTTCGAACGTACCGGTTAAAAGCACATCCTTGTTTATGTGTATTGAGTCAGGTAATAATTCCGCAGGAATTTTTTTACTAACTGAAATGACATATTGTGAAGCCAATAAATTTTCGATTTCGGTTTCGCCATTATCATCTGTAATGGAAGTATATTTTATATCATATTCCTGGGAGTAGAGTTGTACTTTTGCATTTGCAACCGGCGCTAAACCGGAGATAGAATCCAGCGGCACAGTACCAGTGGTATCAATGACTAAAATGTGGATTTTGCATTCGCCATCAAACCCGGTTGGTTTTTTTAATGAACAATCAAGAATTCCGAATATAAATATGAGAAACAAAAAAATTAAAACAAAATTTTTCATCGAAGTCTCCCTGCGCTGGTTGTTAATGAAATAATTTATCCATTACCATACTAAATTCTATCCCATAAAATATTTCCGGGTTTCGTTCAATGAATTCACCAGGATTGTGTGGATTTTCCTGAATTGCCCGATCATCCCAGAAATTATTGACGAAAAGAGAAACCTCCGCACCCTTGAACAGGGATTTGCTCATACTTATATTGAGCAGCCACTTACTTTTGTATTTTTTTGTTTGAAAATCAAAAGGTGTTTTATGCAGCCGGTACATTTCGTAGTCTTCATTAAGCCGATCTGCCTCACTTAAATAAACCATTTTCTCGTTCGTCGCATCATAATAAGCCACAGCTAACGAATCACTTCCACCTAAAATTTTATACTGAAAATAGGGCACATGCTGAGCAGTTAATGTAACCCAAATTCCTAACGCTTTGGAAATATAATTAACCTGGTAAGTAAATAATAATTTTTGCGTCCATCTCCCATGGTGTTTGTAATAAGGAATTGTGTTTTTGTTAGCACGTATAGGTCCACTGTACATTCCCTGCTTTTTTTCTCTTACATGCTGGTATGCTGCATTAAATAAAAAATCCATATTTAAGTTTTTTATTTGCTGACTTCTCAAATTAAATTCCAAGCCGTTAAATTTGGACCAGCCGCCATTGACTGTTTTTTCATAATAATCCATTAACGATCTGGCAATTGTGCTGCCTTCCAAATCCGGAAAATTGGGTCGAAAATATTGATTATAAAAAAAAGGATAAGTTTTGTATTTTGGTTCTCCGTTTCGTTCGGAATAAAACCCAGTCAAAGACATGGCAAATTTTCCAACCCGAAGGTCGAAACTTGCTTCATATTTTTTCTCTTGAAATCCCTTGAGATTTAAATTCGTTTGATCAAATTTATAAGTTGTAATAATACTGTCCCTTATTGACTCGTATTCATCAATTGGCAGATCATCCTGAACATCAAGATAATAAGCATCGGGATAAATATGGTTCAGAGACGGCGCCTTTGATGCCAGACCAAAACCGAAGCGCAGTTGAGCGTTTTTTGATAGATAATAGGCAAAATTTACCCGCGGGTTAAAGAAAGCGCCATGACGGGAATCAAAAAAATTTAATTTAAACAACTCTCCGGAAGTGTAGCGTTCGTATCTTAGTCCCAGGTTTAACGTGAATTCTTTCCACAATCGCCCGCTGATCTGATCATTAATAAACATGCTGTGTTGAAATATCCCGGGAACATCGCTAAAAGAACGAGGGCGAATCCCTTGTGATGGCGGATATAAAACATCAAAAGAACGACCTTTTCCATAGTTGTTTTCATAAATAAATTCGTTTCCAATAATGAAATTATGGAATAGCTGTCCCGTAAAAAACATACGACTCCAGGAAATTTTTTGCCCCAGGCGTAACTCATCTCCAAGAGTTGTTTGATGATATAAATATGGACCATATTGTTTGATCCCAGCCATTGTCCCATTTTCCATCAAAGTGGAAATAACCCGATTGTCCGCCTGCATCATAAATTGCTGGTACGAATCCAACCGACGATAATTAATATAAAAATTTGAGGATAAGTCACTCCGCGCGTTAAGCTGAAAAACAGCTTTGTTTCCGAAAATAAATCGATATCCTTTATTTGTACTTACTTGTGCATTTGGATCTTTCGGGTTTTCTTTCACGTTTTCAAAGAATCCATAATATTTAAATTGATTCCGAACAGATAATTTGTTTTGAAAGAAGTTGTTTTTTAAAATAAGCTGTGCAGCCAGTCTTTGAGCGCCATCATAATCTTTCCGAATATCCTGTTCGCTAAAAGCCCAGTTCAAATTATAATTCACTTCTGTCTTTTTAAGCGTAAAAGCGCCGCCAAAATTCATTTCATTAGTATCAGGGTTGTTCTTGCTTTTTATCCTGTGAACTGACCGGTTAAACGTTTTTGTTTTTACATTAATAACACCACCCATAAAATCACCATATTCAGCCGGCGCTATTCCCCGGATAACCTCAACCGATTCAATGTTATCAGCAGGGATTTCTCTTAAATCCACACCATTTCCCATGCCGGTGTAAACATGTTTGTAAGGCGGACCCTGCAAATTTGTGTTATTTGAAAAGGGAATATCATCTATAATAACTTTTGTACTAAACGGAGTTAAAAGGTCATTATTTCTTGGATCACGAATTTTTGCCGTTACTGCTTTTTTTAACGATGGTTGATTTTTTTTCTCAACTCCCGGCACTAAATCCAATACATCACCGAGGCTTGTTGCCTGGATATGTTCAATATCACTCGATGAAATTTGGGTTACCGTTTCTAATTTATCACGCAGTAAATCCTTTTGTGCGGTAACCTCGATTCCCCCGATGTAAAACACATCTTCCAAACCAACGCTCCAGGTCGATAGCTCTGCAATGATAAGCGTAGTTTTTCCACTTAACACTTCCTGGTTTGTTAAGAACAGTTTCTGATATCCTGGCTTAGAAAATTCCAGGCTGTAATTCCCTGCCGGTAAATCATTAATGGTAAACTCGCCCCTTTTATCAGAAAATTTAATTATTGATGTTTTCTTAAGTTTAATTAAAACGTTTGCTAGTGGTTGGCGAGTATGAATATCTAACACGATCCCTTTAATGACGCCGGTTTGATTTTGGGAAACAAGCGTCGTGATATCAAAAAAAAGAATTACAACTATTGCCAAAAAGATTTTGATTTTTGACTTAGGAAATATTGTTTGAATCATTAATGAATTTTCCAAATTTTTGATTAGCGAAAAAGAATCGTAACGATCTGGCGAAGCTCCGCACCAGGCACTTTACCATGGGCACTTCCTACGGTCGCCTCAAACCGACTAGAAAAAATCCTCCCACAGAAATGGAATCTTCGGCTGATTTTATTATTAATATGATTCGCCGAAGGAGAACTGCTACAGAATAAAAATAAAAAAATTATTTCTGCGGGAGTTCATTTCTGTGGGAGATAATTTGCTTTGTTTACAAAAAATATAAGCATAAAAAATGGTATTATCAAATATAATTTTAAACTTTAAAACCATTCAAAAACTTCTTGACATTGTGAAAATTATTTTATATTATCTTGTAAGAATATTTACATTGCTTTTCTCCCAAATTTTTGTAAATTATTATTGTAATTTTTTTAACTTTCTGGAGTTCATCATGACAATAGATGAAGTTTTAAAAGACATACATGCAATTCATGAACATTTGCAAATGTTTGAAGAGAAATACAAGCTTATCTCGTCAGACTTTTATAATCTCTATAAAAAAAACAAACTTGAGGAAAGCCATGATTTTGTTGAATGGTTAGGCTTTTACGAAATATTGCTTGATAGAAAACATGAATACAGAAAATTATTAAAATCGCGAATATTGGATTATAAATTAACTTCACCGGTTGAAGAAGAATTTTTCCAAACCATTTAAATTTTGATTTATGTTTCCTATACTTGAAGAATACGAAAAGTTTATCTATACAATTCCAGAACGTTTTTCAGACATTAAAATTTCTACGCTTGTTTTAAAACGGTTTGGTGTAAATGCTGCAAAATTAGTGGGAAAAATTTACTTTAATAATAACTTTGAGTTGAGCGTATTAGAAGTAATAGATTTTGACAAGAGACGTGTCAAAAGTTACAGTTATGAAGTCTTTAGAAATAAAGAAAAGATTTACTGGTACGACTCCTGGTCTCATCCAAATGATACATCATTAGCTTCGACAAATCCTCATCATAAGCATATCCACCCTAATATAAAACATCATAGAATTCCCGCGCCCGATTTATCTTTTAAAAAACCCAATTTAATCTTTTTGATTGATGAAATTCTTCGGCAATTTTAAACTTTAAAACCATTCTAAAAACCTCTTGACATTGTGAAAATTATTTTATATTATTTTGTAAGAATATTTAATATTATTACTATTTTAGTTGAAAATTGGGAGGAAAATTTTACTAATGACAGTTTATTCAGATGCCACTATCGATACTAATGCTGCCTATCAACGAATTAAACAATTTATCCGAAAAACCCCGCTGGAAGAATGTAAAGAACTCTCTCGTATCACGCGCAGCCAGGTTTATTTAAAAATGGAACACTGGCAAAGGACCGGCGCATTCAAAATCCGCGGCGCTCTAAATCGCATGCTTCAACTTTCTGAAGAAGAAAAATCTCACGGTGTAATTACTGCTTCTGCCGGCAATCATGGTCTTGGTGTTGCTTTTGCAAGTGAGTTGTTGGAAATGAAGGCGCGCATAGTTTTGCCGGTTTCTGCCTCCCCCACAAAAATTAAAATGTTGAATCACTTCGGTTGTGATATTGTACAAGCCGGCAGGGATTATGATGAATCTGAAGATGTGGCTTACCGCATCGAAAAGGATTGTGATTTGACATTTATTCACGCCTTTGAAGATAATCGCATCATTGCCGGACAGGGTACAATTGCCCTGGAAATACTAAATGAGTTACCGGAAGCAGATGTGTTATTAGTGCCGGTTGGCGGTGGTGGATTAATTTCAGGGATTGGTATTGCTGCAAAACAAATTAAGCCGGAAATTCAAATTATCGGCGTTCAAAGTGAAGCCTCTCCAGCCATGTACCGCGCCTTAAAAGCAAACCGGGCAATTGAATCACCAATCGAAAAAACCATTGCTGACGGACTGGCAGGAAGACTGGTGAGCCCGAACATTCTCTCGACAATTCAACATTATGTTGATGATATGTTATTGGTTACGGAAAATGATATCGTCAAAGCAATATTATTTCTGCTGGAAAACAGCCGCACGCTTGTGGAAGGCGCCGCGGCTGTGGGTGTTGCCGCGCTTTTATCGGACAAAATTTCGGTCGAAGGTAAAAAATGCGTTGTGCTGTTAACCGGCAGGAATATTGATACAGAAACAATAAGGGATATTTTGAATAATGTATATTTTAAGAAGAGGCCAAAACCATGAAACGATATTTGATTTTTCGTATTTTTCTTATTCATATTTTATTATCAACTCTTGTTTTTTCTCAATCCGATTCTACTGTAATCCAACCTGACACAGCACGTGCCAACCTATATTTTGTTAGAGGAAAAGCTCTATCAGTCAAAGCTGATTACGATAGCTCCATTTACTATTTGGAGAAGGCAAAAGATATATATAAGAAAGCAGGGCTAAAAAGTGAAGATTCAAAAATATGGGAAAGATATTTAGAAACTTTTAATATTTTGGTTTCTAATTTACGGCAGAAGGGACGATTAGCAGAGGCGATGGAAAGATTGCAAGAGGCACTATCACTTGTTTTGAAAAGAATCGGAGATAATTTTCTCCCTGTTGCGAAAAGCTATGATCAGCTCGGATTAATCCAGGGACAGAAAGGAAAAATCGACGATGCGTTAACCTATTTTGAAAGATCTTTAGCCATCAAACAACAGGTGCTGGGTGAGAATAATAAAGAATTTGCCAATACTTCAAGTTACATTGGGGTGGTCTTTGAAATAAAAGGTGATTTTGACAAAGCCTTTGAATATTTCAACAAAACATTAAAAATAAAACAAGAGGTTATCGGCGAAAAGAATATTGATGGTTCCACGATTTATTCACAACTGGGAAGACTTCATAGATTAACCGGGAATTACGAAAAAGCACTTTTACACTTGAACAAGTACTTAAAAATGATGATTCGATTCTATGGTGATAGTCATCCCAAAGTCGCAGGTGGGCTTATAAGTCTTGGTATTGTTTACCGTATCAAAGGTAATTACGAACGGGCACTTGATATTTATAATAGAGCTTTGGTTATTGAAATTAAATATAGCGGCGAGGATCATTATTATGTTGCCAAACTTTATAACAACATTGGCGTTGTTTACGATCGAAAAGGAGATTATGATGAGGCAATTCAGTATTATAAAAAGGCATTAACCATATTACAAAAATATTTTGTCGAAAATCATGAGTATGTCGCTGGCGCGTATTTAAATATTGGTCGTATTTATAGTTTTAAGGGTGAATACGACAAGGCGCTTGATTATTATAAGAAATCTTTGAATATATGGATGAAACTATATAGTGAGAGTCATTTTCTCATTGCTGATAGTTATGAAGGCATCGGAGAAGTCTATCGTAAAAAAAGTAATTACGACAAAGCGATTGAATTTCAAAATAAAGCACTCGTGAGCAGAATTAAAGTACTGGGTAAAGATCATCTTAAGGTATCCCATAGTTATCAACTTCTTGGACAAAATTTCAGTGAAAAGAATAATTTTAAAAAAGCGTTTGAGTTTTATAATAAATCATTAGCCATAAGACTTCAATCACTTGGTGAAAAAAAACCGGAGGTTTCAATTGTTTATCGAAATATTGGGAATTTGTTTTATAAGCAAAATGAAATAGAAAAAGCCTTATCCTATGCTCAAAAGTCTATAATATCGTTAACACCCGAGTTTGCTGATACCAATATTTATTCCAATCCTTTACTCGACAACATACTATCTGAAACAGAGTTACTTCAGGCATTGGAGTTGAAAGCACAAGCGCTGGAAAAATTATATTCAATTCACTCACATGATTTAAAAGATATGCAGATGTCCTTTAATACATATCAGTTAGCTTCAGAGTTGATTGATCAGGTTCGTATTGGCTATCGGGCAGAAGGTTCGAAATTATTCCTTGGAGAAAACGCTTCCAAAATTTACGAAAAAGCCATCAATAATTCACTGAAACTCTATCATATTACCCAAAATAACGAATACAAAGAAAAAGCTTTTTTGTTCGCCGAGAAATCAAAATCGAGTGTACTTTTGTCTGTGCTGCAAGATTCTCGAGCCAAACAATTCGCTGGCATTCCGGACAGCTTGCTTCAAGAAGAAAGTGATTTAAGGGTTGATTTAGCATTCTACGATACGCAAATTCAAAGGGAACTACCGAAGAAAAACAATCGTGACAGCCTAAAAATTAAGAAATACGAGGACAGATCTTTTGCTCTTAAAATCCAGTATGAACAACTCATGGAAAAGTTGGAAACCAAATATCCAGACTATTATGACTTGAAATACCAGATACGAACCGCCTCCATTTCCAAGTTGCAAGATATATTAGATGAAAAATCGATCCTATTAGAGTATTTCGTAGGCGACAGTTCAATTTTTTTCTTTACCGTTTCCAATAATGATTTTGATTTTTTATCAGTTAAAATAGATTCCTCTTTTCAGCAAATGGCGGAATCCCTGAATTTATCCATTAAAAACATAGACAGTAAAAATTTTATAAATTTGTGTTATGAATTGTACAATTACCTCATCAAACCTGTCGAAGAAAAACTAACAGCTAAAGACAGGCTCATTATAATTCCTCACGGGATTTTGTACAAAACTCCTTTCGAAACATTTATCACACAGCAGCCCGAAAAAAAGGATGGATTAGATTTAAACCATCTTGATTACCTGATCCGCGGATTTGATGTTTCGTACCACTATTCAGCAACATTGTACGTTAATAGTAAAAATGAACAAGGAAAACGTTTTGCTCGAACAAGAAAAACCGAACAAACCTTTGTTGGCTATGCGCCGGTGTTCAGCAATGAGACGAAGAATGGTTATATCCTTATGAGTAACCTTCCTACCGTTAATCTTGCGTATGCTGATGTTGGTCTCCGTGCCGTTACGCTGGACGGAAAATGGTTTAATGAATTGGAATACTCTGAGCAGGAGGTCCAGGACATAGTGAAAATTTTAGAAAAAGAAAAGAAAAAAGCGATCGGATTCTTTCACACAGATGCTTCGGAAGAGAACTTCAAAAGCCATGCTGGCAATTATAAATATGTCCATGTCGCCAGTCATGGAATGATCAATGAAATAAATCCCAAACTTTCCGGGATTATTTTTTCACAGCCAATGGATTCGAATTATGCTGAAGACGGCATTCTTTATTCTGGTGAAACATATAATTTAAATTTAAATGCAGATCTAGTCGTGTTAAGTAGTTGTGAAAGTGGAATCGGAAAATTGCAACGCGGCGAAGGTTTGATGGCGCTGACAAGAGGATTCTTTTATTCAGGTGTTCCCAGTTTATTAGTAAGCTTGTGGAGTGTTTCCGATATATCAACTGCCCAATTAATGACCGATTTTTACCGAAATTTGCAAAAAGGATTAAGCAAAACAGAAGCGCTGCGAAAAGCAAAATTAGATCTGATTAAAAGATCAACAATAATAAATGATGTCGAAGTTTCATTTGCACATCCTTTTTTCTGGGCGCCGTTTGTGTTAATAGGGGAATCAGAAACTCCCTTGACTGTGGAGAGTAGGTATTCTTATTATGTTTTTATTTTAATAGTTTTCCTGGGGATTGTTTTGGCGGGTATTTTGTGGGCATGGAAAAGAAGACAAGGAAATCCCAAATGATAAATAACAATATCTAAATTTCAATAATTTATATTGACATCTCTCGTGTTTTTTTTTATATTACAATTGGTAAATGTAATTATTTTTGTTCATTAATTGGACTTATAAATGAATTCAAAAAGAATAAATAGACTAATGGATGATATTATAACTAAAATTATTCAGTGTTAGCAGCCCCATAAAATAATCCTTTTTGGTTCCTATGCCTATGGAAATCCAACTCCAGATAGTGATATCGATCTGTTAATTATAAATGAAGATTCACGAGCACCGATTGAGCGTCGTATTGAGATACGGCGAATTGTTCACAAAGAAAACAAGGAGATTGCCCTGACACCACTAGTATATACACCTCAAGAAATAAATCATCGCCTGTCTCTTGGGGATGATTTTGTGGAAGAAATATTGACAAAAGGAAAAATTCTTTATGCAAAATAGATTACATAATTTTTAAACTTCCCTCACACATCTGCTTTTTATACAGACCAAAATAATTTAAACCAGAGCCATTTTTATCTATTTATATTCCAACCTAAAAAATCGTTATTTGAATATTTGATTTTCACCAATTAATATTCAAAAATTTTCAAAAACATTATTTATTTGCATTGATTTTTCCAATCAATCTTTCAGCTTTTTTATAATACTTCTCCCCTCGTAGCTCAACAACTTTATTCAATGCGTCTAATACTTTGATTTTGTTTTCCTTTTTCAAATACACCTGTGCCAGATACCAATATCCCCTCTCTTTAGTTGAATCAATTTGAATTGCATTAACAAATTGTTCCTCAGCCTTTTCAAGTTGATTTTCCATCAGGTAACTTACGCCTAAATAAAACATGGCAAAGACATTTGTGGAATCATTTGCGATCACACTTGTTAATTTTTTTATGGCTAATCCATATTCTTGTTGTACATAATGCTTCATTGCTTGTTGCTGTTGTCGTTCAGTTGGTGAAAGACCGGGTCGTACACTTATCTCTAAATAAGGGTAAGGTGTTACTTCGGCTAAATCAGAAAGTCCGGCAGGAATTTCACTTTTCTGAAAAATTTGATAGGCAAATATTATCAAAAGGATAGAAACTGTAACAGGTACTAATACTCTGATAGTAGGATGTAAAAACTGAATTTTCTTATAAAGTTGTTCAGACCAATCTTTTAAAGACCAACGATGTAAATACGAACTAACATTCAACTCAAACTCTGGTTTTAGTTTGTTAACCAGCTTAATCCGTTGAAATGTTTCATTACAGGATTCGCATCTGTTTAGATGTGCCTGTATTTTTTTTCTTTCTAATTCGGATTCAATTCGAAAATCTCGAAAAGCTTCTAATTCATTTGTTGTAACGTGTCTTTGAATCGCTGAATCAAATATTGTCTCAATCGTATTTTCTGTCCGTTTCAACTGTTCCAGTTGAGAACGACATTTTTTGCACTGTGTTAAATGAGCATCCAATTCCTGGCGCTCCTGTTCAGAAATAGGTTCACCATCAATTAAATAACTAAATAAAGATGTTGCCCCCTCACAGGAAATAATTTTCATGCTTACTCCAATAGCCCTTTTACCCTAAACCATTATTCCATTATATAAGTTGGTATAAAAAAATAGTTAGTTGGAAAATTTTACTCCATAAGCCAAAAATCCTTTTACATTATATTAGTCGAAATTAATTCGAAAATTTTTTAATTTTTTTTGTAACCTTTTTCTATTAGTGTGTAAAATAAAGGCAATACGCTGAGAATTTATGTTTACCTCATCTGAGAATTCCTGTTTCGCTTTAGCGATTATTTGATCATAGCTAACCCCATCTATCCACTTTGCCATTTTAATAAATCTCTCTACCGCGGAGCTACTGGAAATATCTTCTTCAATGATCGCTTCAATTTCACTGGTATTGGAAGTCTGTTGATCAAGCGGTGTTTTAAAAGTCTCTTGATGTAATTCCTTTCCTTTATAGCGCATTTCTTTCCGAAAAGCATCAATAATTTTATTTCTCACAATAGGCCATAAATAGGTTGAAAGTTTACTATTACCAAGGTAGGAGCGGAGAACTTTTTGTTTATCTGCCACCATAATTTTAAAAATAATTTCATCGACTACATTCTTTTTGTCCGAGAAAGCCACTCCTTTGGCGTGCATAAAATTGATCAGTTTTAAAATCTGTCTTTTAAGCTCAGCATATAGCCACTTCTCTGTCCGCTGATCCCCGCTCAAGTATAATTGAACAACTTTTTTATCATCCTTGAATGGTTCAGCCATAATACTCTCCCTTTTTTATTAATTTAATCAGTACAATATAATCTATAAAATTATAAAAATCAAGAAATATTCTATTTTTAAAACTTTTTTCAAAATTTGTCTTTTTAAAAACGACTTATATTAATGAAGAGCAATTTTTTTTCTACAAGCATTGTTTTTAAAATCTCTTTTACCGTTCATGAAAAAAGGAGCATATCATGAAAACTGAACTTTTTCCAATGATCGCGAAAGCAAATTTATCGCGTACTATCCTTGTAACAATCTTTCTCATTTTATCGATTAATGTGTTTTTCTGTATCAATTCTGCTTATGCCCAGCAAGGCTGTACAGCTGATTTCATTGCTGACCAGACATCTGGTTGTGCGCCGTTACAAGTTACATTTTCCGATAAATCCCAGCCCAACTTTACCACATTACACACCCAACCCCAATAAAAACAGTCGGCGATAATTTTTTAGGGGCACTACGGATTTTAAATTTTTGTGCGTTTCGCTTGGAGCGGGCGGTGGTTCAGTCCCAGGGCATTGTAAATTGCCC
>JADHVV010000109.1 GCA_016783825.1 Candidatus Zhuqueibacterota bacterium
AATACCATGGCAATACGATGTCATTGCGAGCGGTAGCGAAGCAATCTCTAACGCTTGTAAAATAAATGAGATTGCTTCGTCGCTTCGCTCCTCGCAATGACATATTGACATGAACATTATTTTGGAAACACTATACTAGAAAATGTAGGCTAATTGTCGGGATTCTTCGGTCTCCCGCTAGAGCAGGATCCCTCAGAATGACACGATAAAAAGACACTGAACAGTTACAAAGAATAAATAAAAAATAGCTTGATTTTTTTAATTTGAATTTTCTTGTTATTAACTAAAAAACTGGTCAGTTTTTAACAAATAGTTTAAAATTTCGGAGGAAGAAATGAAATTAAAAAACAAATTAACATTTCTGCTTATCCTGGTTATTATGTCTCAAATTCTATTACTTTTTTGCTCAAAAAAAGGAGAGAATTTTGTGGAAATAATAAGAGAGAACTTTCAGACCGTCATTGATGGAAAAACCACTGACCTTTACACACTCAAAAATTCTAATGGCATAATAATAAAAATCACCAACTACGGCGGTAAAATCGTTCAAATACTTGTCCCGGGCCGCGATGGAAATTTAGGCGATATTGTTCTGGGATATGAAACCATTGATGGATTCATAAACGGCAGCCCGTCAATGGGAGCCTTAATTGGACGATATGCAAATCGCATTGCTAATGGTAAATTTGAATTAAACGGCAAAACATATACGCTTGCCACAAATAATGGTCCTAATCATTTGCACGGCGGGAACAAAGGATTCCGTTTTAAAGTTTGGGATGCCAAACAAATAGACGATCAAACGCTTCAATTATCTTACTTATCGATAGACGGTGAAGAGGGTTACCCAGGAAATCTCATCGTAAAAGTTACTTACACCTTGACGAACGAGGATGAACTAAAAATTGACTATTATGCTGTGACTGATAAATCCACTGTTCTCAATCTGACCAACCACGCCTTCTTTAACCTGGCTGGCCAAGGAAATAGTCTTGTTCTTGACCACGAAGTACTCATCAACGCAGACTTTTTTACACCAACAGATAAAACAAATATTCCAACTGGGAAAATCACCCCGGTTAAAGGAACTCCCTTTGATTTTACCCAAACAACTAAAATTGGCGCCAGGATAAATAACGATGATGAACAATTAAAATTTGGTAACGGGTATGATCATAATTATGTCGTGAATAAATCAGATGATCCACTTACCTTTGCAGCCCGTGTTTATGAACCAACAACCGGCAGGGTGATGAAAGTATTTACCACTGAACCCGGCATTCAACTTTACACTGGAAATTCGTTGAGCGATAAAGACATCGGAAAGGCTGGAAAAAAATATCCTGCCCGAAGCGCTTTTTGTCTTGAAACGCAGCATTATCCCGATTCTCCTAACCAAACAAATTTCCCAACTACTGTGCTGAATCCGGGTGAAGAATTTAAATCTATTACAGTTTATAAATTTTCTGTTAATTAAAAAGTATTCAGACAAAAAGATAAAAGGACAAAATAATGGGCGACAAAATAATCCACCCCACACCTTTAAAAAAATTATTTCTTTTTCTCTATTAATTATTTTTTGTGCAAAAGAAGGATTCAATATGATAGTTGACAAATTTATAATTAGTGTCTGTCCGAGATGTCATTCCCGCATGTTTTTAGCGGGAATCCATTCTGTTATACAAGGAGATTCCGGCTTAAAAGCCCAGCCTGTCTTCCTTTTATAATTAATGTAACTGGACAGGATTGCCGGAATGACAGAAACAGGGCTTTTTCGGACATACACTAATTATGGAATATGCCTAGCTGATTGAAACAACTACCCACAATATATAGTATATGGGGAAACTTTTTTATCGCTTGATGCAGCAAGCAGTGTCAAATCGAGTGCCTGGAATAAAGGAATTCTATAAAAAAGATAAAACACAATATACAGTAGTTAGTTGAGTGAATCAGCTAAGCATATTATGGAAATTCATTCACAAACGGAGGAAATTAAATGAAATGTTTCTATCAAATCATTTTAGTTATTACACTTCTTCTTTTATTGGCAATTCCAAGCTGCACTCAAACCGATTATCTAAACGAATCACAACCTGACAGGGACGCCAGAATGAAATGGTGGCGCGATGCCCGTTTTGGCATGTTCATTCACTGGGGGCTGTATGCGGTTCCGGCAGGTGAATACAAAGGTGAACGGGTCAAGGGAATCGGGGAATGGATTCAGGCTTCTTTAAATATTCCGTGCGATGAATACGAACAGTTTGCTAAACAATTCAACCCGGTTAAATACGATCCTGCGGAATGGGTGAGTCTTGCAAAACAGGCTGGTATGAAATATTTGGTCATAACGTCAAAGCATCACGATGGTTTCAGTTTGTGGGATTCAGATGTATCGGATTATGACGTTGTTGATTCAACTCCCTATGGCAAAGATTTACTTGTGCCATTGAGTCAGGAATGTAAAAAACAGGGAATAAAATTTTGTGTTTATCACTCAATTTTAGATTGGCATCATCCTTCCCAATATGTTGATCCTGAAGCTGATAATCCGCTGCGAGGCCATTCACGTAATAAAATTCATGCCGATAAAAAGGCGGATTATGTCAAATACATGAAAACCCAATTAAAGGAATTGGTAAACAAAGTTGATCCTGCAGTGCTTTGGTTTGACGGCGAATGGGTCGAATGGTGGACCGAGGAGGATGGAAAAAATTTATATAACTATTTACGCTCTATGAAGCCGGAAATGATCATCAACAATCGTGTCGGCAAGGGAAGGAAGGGGATGGAAGGTTTGAGCAAAGGCGCTGAATATGCAGGAGATTTTGGAACACCGGAACAGCAAATACCTGCTAAAGGTTTGCCTGGCGTGGATTGGGAAAGCTGCATGACCATGAATGATACCTGGGGTTACAAATATTTTGATGATAACTGGAAATCAACAGAAACGTTGATTCAAAATATTATCGACATTGCTTCAAAAGGAGGAAATTATCTTTTGAATATCGGACCCACCGCAGAAGGTTTGATTCCCGAAGAAAGTGTTATCCATTTAAAAGAAATCGGCAATTGGATGGACGCGTTTGGCGAAACAATTTATGAATCCAGTGCCAGTCCGTTTGAAAAACCGGATTGGGGAAGGTTTATTCAAAAAGACGACAAAATTCACGCCTACGTATTTGACTGGCCAGAAAACAGGAAACTCGCTGTGCCATTAGCAGCAGATAAAATAAAGAGAGCGCTAATTATTGGTAAGTTTGATGCTGAATTATTGAAAGTTGAATCTATTGTTGAAGGAAGCATAATTCATTTACCTGAATTTAAATCAATCGAGATTGTTCCGGTGATTGTTATTGAACAGAAATAATGAACAAGGATTTGACTTTTTTAATAAAATTTAAAATTTTACTTGACAAATTAAAAAATTTTGATAAATTGGGTATAATACTTTTGTGATGAAATTATGAAGGCTTAATTTTCACGTTTGAAAAAGATAAGAATAAGCAACACAATCAATAATTCACAAAACTCATTAACTAATATGGAGAAAGAATATGAGCAATGAGAAAACCGATTTAATTAAAGAATCGCTCGTAAAAACCAAATGGCTTTTCTGGGGCTGTTTCGTTGCCCTTATTGCCACATCCTTTGCGTTTGTCACCCGGTTTGCAGTGCTTGCGGATTGGGGACGACAATTCAATTTAAGTTCAACTCAAATGGGAGAAATCGGCGGCGCAGGTGTCTGGCCGTTTGCTATCAGCATCATTCTGTTTAGTCTTGTTATTGACAAGATTGGTTACGGTACAGCTATGATCTTCGCGTTCATTTGCCATGTAACTTACGGGATTATGGTTGTTTTCTGGGCGCCTTTTACAGATCCTAAAACTGCTTACAGTATTTTGTACGGCGGCAGTGTTATTCTTGCGTTAGGTAATGGTACTGTGGAAGCAGTGATCAATCCTGTTGTTGCAACAATGTTTGATAAAGAGAAAACCAAATGGCTCAATATACTCCATGCCGGTTGGCCAGCCGGTTTAGTTGGCGCCGGGCTTATGACCATGGCAATGGGAGGAGCAGATTGGCGATATAAAGTTGGATTGATTTTTTTACCGGCAGTGATTTATGGTGTTATGCTGTTGGGACAAAAATGGCCTGTTCAGGAACGTGTTGCCGCGGGTGTCTCATACAAAGGTATGCTTCAGGAATTTGGCGTTTTGGCTTCACTTCTTGTAGTGCCAATTATTATGCGTCAGGTAGCAGTTGTGTTCAATATCTCTTTAATTGTGGAGGTGCTGCTTGATATCGTACTGGTATTGGCTTTTGCATTTGTAGTTTGGCCAAGAAAAGAGGAACAGTCAACCGGTTCACCTCTTGCCCGAGCCCTGGGAAGCCCGATGCTTTTCGTTTTAATGCTCATTATGATCCCACTTGCTACAACCGAAATTGGAACCGATGGCTGGATCACTGCGCTCATGGAAAAGGCAATGGGCGAAATTGGACTGCCCGCTGTAACAGTGCTGGTTTATACATCTGCAATTATGATGATACTTCGTTTCAGCGCCGGTCCCATCGTTACCAGGGTGAAACCTTTAGGCTTGTTGGCTATTAGCGCTGCTATTGCTGCGGTTGGATTGTTTTTCTTGTCATTAAGCACAGGTATCACTATTCTGATTGTAGCTACACTTTATGGACTTGGCAAAACTTTTTTCTGGCCAACAATGTTGGGTGTGGTTTCAGAGCAGTGCCCGCGTGGTGGCGCACTCACGCTGAACGCGGTTGGAGGAATGGGTATGTTAGCCGTAGGTGTTTTGGGAATGCCGTTCATTGGATTATTACAGGATAACACATCTTCTTCATTACTTGAGAAAACCCAGCCGGCGCTCTATTCACAGGTCGTAGTTGAGAAAGATGGCATCCTCGGTCAATACGAAGCAATTGATCAGGATAAAAAAACCGCTCTACTTGGTGAAGAGAAGGCTGTCGTTGATGGAATAGTTGATCGGGCACAACACGGGGCATTGGCTTATATGGCGATTTTCCCAATGATTATGTTGGTCGGCTATTTGCTTCTCATTTTATATTTCAAGTCCAGAGGAGGGTATAAACCCGTCGTACTTGAAACACAAACGGAATGATTGAGCAGTGCAATTTAAGTCATTTCGATAATATTATTTGTGCGGCGTTTGAAAGCCTGGATCGCAGGCTGACGCCGCACTCTTTTTTTGAAATGATAATAACATATTTGAGTTCACTCTAAAAAGCCCTAAAGGGCTTTCAAGCCAGCTGGGATGCCATCTTTTCTCCGCCATAAATGACGGAGTTAGTCATCTGTAATTACTAAAGTTATATGCTATGACTAACCCCATCCTTTAGGATGGGGGCTACATAGTTACGAGAAAAATCGGGACTTTAGTCCCTTTTTAGAGTAGGCTCATATTTAGTATCTAAAAAATATTTTTTATCAACATTTAAACACTTTTACTTTCGCCACTGATTGAAGAATCCTACGGAATTATATTTTTTGAATTATCAGTGGGTTTCTTCAATCAGTGGGTAATTATTACATGTTTACTTTATAATAATTCCGATCAGGATTTATGAAATTATGAATATTCAAAACAAAACCTTAATTCAATTACAAACATTTATATTGCTATTAGCGATAGGCAATTTTACAGCAATCGCCCAAAATCAGTACATTGTCCCTCGCCTTTCCGAAAAAATCGAGTTTGATGGTTTATGTGATGACACTGTCTGGCAGAATATCGAACCGCTGCCAATTATTATGCATCAACCAACATTTGGGCTTGAACCAACCGAAAAAACAGAAGTCCTTATCGCTTATGATGACGACTATTTTTATGTTGCCGGGCGGCTTTACGATAAAGAACCATCCAAAATCCAATCGACTTCAAAAAAGCGGGATTTTCTCGGCGGCAATGCGGATTGGTTCGGATTAATTTTGGATACTTTCAACGACAAAGAGAATGCTGTATCATTCTTCACAACGCCAGCCGGATTACGATTAGATACGAGCGTATTTGGTGATGCTGAAGGAGAGATGCCGATCAATCCGAGCTGGAATACATTCTGGGATGTTAAAACGGTGACCAATGAAAAAGGCTGGTTCGTTGAGATGCGAATCCCGTTTTCCAGTTTGCGTTTTCAGGAAATCGATGGCAAAGTGGTGATGGGTTTTACTGCCTGGCGCTGGATACCGCATAAAAATGAATCTTCTGTTTATCCTGCAATCCCGCCTAAATGGGGAGGTTGGAGTACCTGGAAACCGTCAAAAGCACAAGAGATCGTTTTTAAAGATATTCACAGTAAGAAGCCGGTTTATATTGCGCCATACATTTTGGGTGGCTTTGGCAAAAATTTCGAACTTAATGAGGACGAAACAGCCTATCTCCGCACAGATGATCCGGCGCATGAAATTGGTCTCGATGTAAAATACGGTCTGACTAACAACCTGACAATGGATGTTACTTTAAATACCGATTTTGCCCAGGTTGAAGCTGATGATCAGCAAGTTAATTTAACCAGGTTTTCACTTTTCTTTCCCGAGAAGAGATTGTTTTTTCAGGAACGCTCCAGCAATTTTGAATTTAATCTGGGTGGTTTAAATCGTTTGTTTTATAGCAGGCGTATTGGAATCTACGATGGTCAGCCTGTAAGAATTTATGGAGGCGCCAGGATTGTTGGACGTGTTGGTCCCTGGGATGTGGGAATGTTAAATATGCAGACGGCGCCAATTGAAGAATTAAAAACAGAAAATTTTGGAGTGTGTCGGTTACGCCGACAAGTTTTTAACCAAAACAGCTATGTTGGCGGAATTGTAACTTCAAGGATCGGCGCTGGAGGGACGTATAATTTAGCTTACGGACTGGATGGGATTTTCCGTGTATTAAAGGATGATTATATCATTTTTAATTGGGCGCAAACATTCGAGGATAGCAGTGAAAACAAAAATCAGGCTTCGCTTGATCTGTCCCGAATTAGCTTTGGCTGGGAACGGAGAACAAAACAAGGTTTGGGTTATTATTATAATTTTTCAAGAACAGGTAGAATCTTTAACCCGGGAATCGGATTTCTTAATCGAAACGATTATACACGATTTGGCTCAAAAGTTCTCTATGGCTGGATCCCCGGAGAAAAATCATGGCTACAGCGGCATTATCTTTATTTGGACGGTTTTACTTATCTACGAAATTCAGATTCAGGAGTTGAATCAGTCCAGATCGGCCCAGGCTGGTTTTTTTCTGCGAAATCAGTATTTGAAGGTAACTTTTCAGCGAATATGTATTATGAAGATGTTCCAGACACATTTTCTTTATCCGACGATGTTGAAGTGCCTGTTGGCAGATATACTTTCTTTGGCATTAAAAGCTATTATATGACACCAATGACCAGTTTTTATTATGCAATTCTAAAACTTGAAACAGGTTCATTTTATGACGGCTGGCGGTTTTCTTTGAGTGCCATGCCAGGGTGGAGTATTTCATCCGATTTTGAGCTGAGTGGTTTTTACCAGTTCAATCGTGTCTCCTTCCCGGATCGCAATCAACATTTTACTGCTCACATTAGCAGAATAAAAGCGTTGTGGATGATGAGCACATCACTTTCTCTGTCTGCATTTGTTCAATATAATAGCGCTGCTGATGCTTTTATCACCAATGTGCGCTTTCGCTACAATCCGCGCGAGGGAAACGATCTTTACCTGGTTTATGATGAGGGCATGAATACCAATCGTTTTCGGGAAACACCATTTTTGCCGACGTATAGCAATAGGACCATTTTGTTGAAATATACTTATACTTTTAATCTGTGAAAAAAATTGACTAAAAAAAATAACTAATTAGTGCCTGAACGAAAACTGCCTAAATTGACCTCACCCCGGCCCTCTCCTAAAAGGCTTACCGTTACCCATATCTTTTGGGAGAGAAGAAGAAGTAAACGCTTTTTTGTCATTCGTCCCTGGCGGGACTTATAATATATTGTTTTTACAGAATTCACAGTGATAAATCACTGTGCTATTATCAGACATCCCTATCGGGATGTTCAAAAAAAATTTATGAAATATGTATCATCCCGACAGAATGTCGGGATGATTGAAAGTAGACCGCCAATTTATTGGCGGGAAAGAAAAAAACAGAACAATTTTTAGTCCGCCAGCCGGCGGACGATTGACGACTTATGGGTAAGGATTAGCCTAAAAGGAGATGGAGACAAAGCATCCCCCTTCTCCTTCTAGGAGAAGGGATTAGGGGATGATGTTTAAAAAAAAGTGAGAGAAAAATATCGTATCTATTTTTATAGTTTTCGTTCAAGCACTTACACTAATTAAAAAAAATTCATCCTCTACGAGGATGTTAAACCTGCGGAGATGATTTATTTTTCAATAATAAAACATCTACGATGTTTTCAGTCAAAAATATATGGACTAGAAATCCATCCTGATGTCATTTCTCGATAAAATTTATGCAAAATGCCATCACGTTTGGGTTTGTAAATAATTGGTTACCTCGTAGAGGTAATATTATTGTAAAAATAAGTAAGTCCCGAAAATCAAAATCCTCGTAGAGGATTAATTATTTTAAAATATTCATCCAACCATTAATCAAATAAATATTTTTCTTTATTTTGTATTTCTTTTTTTAATAATCGTTCACGCTATTTAACTAACTACCTAATTCCCCTATATTCTATTGTTCTTTTATGAATTAATTTTTTCATCTTCAAAATTAGTAGTGAACTATTGCAGTAAGATCAATCTAAATGAATTATTAAATCCGGAGTACAAACCAATGTCTTTCCAAAAACAATTATTTGTAACGGTTTTGATCCTTTTACCTGCACTATTATTCTCCCAAACCATAAATTTTAATGCTGACAGCACATACTCGTATATTAACTATCTCAGCGTTACAATCGGTCCCCGTCCGATGGGATCACAAAATGAAGACATCGCGCTAAATTGGATAAAAGAAAAATTTAATGAGTTTGGCGCTGACTCCACTTTCATCTTAAAATTTTTCAAAATAAAATCTGATAAAAGTTCTGTTAATACAAATAGTGGAACTGCTGTAGGTATATTTAAGGGTGAAACTGATTCAACAATTGTAATCGGTGGTCATTTTGATTCTGCCGGAAGGGAAATACCCGGCGCCAACGACAATGCTTCGGGTACTGCGAGTGTTATTGAATTGGCACGGATTTGGAGTCAGCGTCCGCGGCATTATACGATGGTATTTGCAGCTTTTGGAGGCGAAGAACGAGGGCTGGTCGGCTCGAAATACTTTGTCGAAAAATATCAAGACATTAACAAAGTGGCGCTTATGTTATGCCTGGACATGACAGGCAGCGATGACTATATTTTAACTCTGGCTGAAACCGATTCAATGCAAGCGCCAATTTGGTTGATGAGAGATGCTTTTGCCATTGATAAGGCGTTGGGAATAAACAGGCTGCAATACCCGACTCATTTTGCGACGCTTAATAATATTGGTGGCGGAGGCGCTGGTTCTGATCATATCCCATTTCTTCATAAAAAAATTCCTGCGATAGATTTTACTGCCGGTATTTGTAATTCTCCCATTCACACACCCCAGGATAAAATTTATTTCATCAGCAAAGTGATGCTTGGAAAATGTGGCGCGCTTGCGGATAGCCTGCTAAAAAAATATCAAAAATTTGGAATTCCAACTTCAACAAATGAACCATATATGTTATGGAGCGTTTTTAGGACTCCTGTCTTTATTCCATCACCGGCAATAGCAGCATTTACTGTTGTTGCTATGTTACTTGGTTTTTTGGCGTTTTTTATCAGCCGTAAAAATCGGTTAATAATTGAAAAGCCAAAACGGATTCGTTTTTCCGGGTTGAAATTATTATTAATGATAGCAGTCGTTGCTGTTTGTGTTTTTTTTGGCGAAGCGTTTCTTCAATTGTTTAAAGGTTTGAGATATCCCTGGCTGATTCATTTCAATAAGTATTTGTGGTTTGCAGCAATATGGGCAATAGCAGGCGGCTGGATTGTAATTCAATTCACTCGGAAGTGGCGCTTCAGTCCTGATCCTTATGTTTATAGTAAACGCGCATTAATACTATTATTTTTGTTTGTAATCATTTTTATGATTTTCGTTTCATTTCGCCTGGCTCTTTATCCGGCAATCACTCTATTTTTATTCAGCCTGGCAATTCTAATTCCCAACAATCTAATGAAATCCCTATTGTCTTTCATCGCTCCCCTGTCAATGTTTCGATTGATGTTCAATGAAATTTTTATCTTTCCTGCAAGAATGTCTATTAATGGGGGATTCAACATCAGCTCTTTTGGTGAATCATTTCTTTATAGTGGATTATTGATTGTAATCTTAATTGTCTGGTATCTTCCATCCATCTATTTGGCGTCATTTGTTGTAGTTTCTGTCAGCAGGATAAAATCATCGTTAAAACTTTTCAGGCAGCCAATGTTTGGAATTGTGATTGTTTTAATAATTCTCGGATATGGCGGATTTCTTTATTCTTTGCCTGCATATAATGATATGTGGCGTCCATCAATTCGAGTCGAAGCGGAATACAATATTCAAAAAAAAGAGAGTAAATTGCAGCTCATCGGAAATGAATATTTTAAAGATGTAAGCGTAAAAACCGACTCTCTTGAAAATTATTTTTCAGGCAGATCACATAAAGAAGAATTGAAGCAATTATTCACGGCAAACTGGATTAGTATAAATGGCGCAGAGTCGATTATTTATATAGCAGATGACACCCTAAAGGTGGAAGTGAATTGGCAGCTCCACAGCTGTGTTCCCTGGTATAGAGTGTTTTTTCAAATAAGGGCAGATACGCTGGAATTTAAAAATGTTGAGTCTGACTTGAATTTTTATTCTACAAAGAATCGGATTAGTTTTTCCTGGCTGGCTGATCCACCGGACAACCTAAATGTCAAGGCGTGCTTTTCAATGATAAAAGGGTCAAAAATTATCCGGAAGATAACAGCCAATTATGTGGAAATGCCAATACCCATCGAGGTGAAATCAGAGTTAGCTGACATTCGCTATCGAACAAAAGTTGTTTATCAGGACACTTTAGATTTGGAAATGAGAGATTGACATGACTATTTGCAAATAATTTGTAGCTAATCAAACGGGAGTTGCTATGAGTAGGTTATTAAAATTAGCGTTAATCCAACAACAGGCAACCAGAAAAAAACAGAACAACATCAAAAGAGCTGTTTCTTCATTTGAAAAAGCTGCGAAACAGGGCGCACAATTGATTGTGTTTGCTGAATTGGCGTTCACTTATTTTTATCCTCAAAAACCTTCCGTTGGTAATAATGAAGATTTGGCAGAACCAATTCCAGGGCCAACTACTGAAATCTTTTCAAAACTGGCGCGCAAGTGGCACACTGTCGTTATTTTAAACCTGTTCGAAAAGTTGGGAAATCAAACGTTTGATTCATCTCCAGTGATTGATGCCAACGGGAAAATTTTAGGGATTACACGAATGGTTCATATTATGGAGGGTCCCTGTTTTCACGAGCAAGGCTACTATTTTCCCGGCGATGGGCAGCAATTAGTTTTCGATACTGCAGTCGGCAAAATTGGTGTTGCCATCTGCTACGACAGACATTACCCCGAATATATGCGGGCACTGGCTTTGCAGGGAGCTGAGTTGGCAGTGGTTCCGCAAGCCGGCGCGGTGGGTGAATGGCCGTCCGGATTGTTCGAAGCAGAAATGCAAGTAGCGGGATTTCAGAATGGTTATTTTACTGCATTATGTAATCGTGTCGGGAAAGAGGACTGTATTGAATTTGAAGGAAAATCGTTCATCACAGCGCCGGATGGGCAGATACTTGCCCAGGCGCCAGCGGGTGAGGATGCTATTTTAATCCATGAAATTGATCTGGATGAAGTAAAGAATTCACATGCACAGAAACATTTTTTAAAAGATAGAAGACAGGAGGTTTATCCAAAGTGGTTTGGTTTTTGAAATTTTTTAATCGACAAAATAATGGACGACAAAATGATCCCTTCCCCGGCCCCGTTATTTATTTTTTCGTCGGCTATCATTTTTGTTGTTTTTATTTTAGTAATAATTACAAATAAAAACAAATTAATTCAAAAAAAGATAATGGGGGTGGATTATTTTGTCACCTATTATTTTGTCTTATAATTTTTTTACCTGTAAACTAAATAACAAAGCGTTAAATGTTGTGTTGTTGAATCATTCGCTAAAAAATTAATAAAATGTAGGAGATTAAATAATGAAAAAAAACATTTTTAAAACAGTTATTATTTCACTAATCATTTTCATGTCCATATCAATTTCTTTTGTTTACGGTCAATCTAAAGCGCTCATTCTTCAGGAAATGTCCTGGGTTGATGTACAGGAATATCTGAAGAATAACGATATGGTCATCATTCCATTGGGCAGCACAGAACAGCATGGCCCGCACATGCCGTTGGGTACAGATTGTTACGAAGCTTTTGGCATGAGCAAATTGATTTCAAAACAGACTGGAGTAATAGTTGCGCCTGTATTATGGTCTGGTTACAGTGTTTATCATTCCGGTTTTCCGGGTACGCTCAGTCTCAAACCGGAGACCATGGAACAGGTTCTGTTTGAAACGGCTGAAATGCTGATGAAATATGGCTTTCGCCGGTTCATGTTTTTCAATTACCACGGAGGAAACAATATTGTTCAGCAAAAGGTGATTCACAGAATTAATCACACAACTGAAGCTGTCGCTTTTGCCATTGGACACGGAAGCGCAATTCAAAAAAGCGGGGAAGGCGAGTTTTTTGACTGGCACGCCGGAAAAGGTGAAACTTCGATTATGCTTTATTTAAAGCCTGAACTAGTAAAAAAGGAGCAGATAGAAAATCCTCAAATTACATTTACACCAAAAGTGGAGCAATTATACAACCTCGCAAAACAAGATCAATTATTGTTAAATGTCGCCGGATTGTATTTAGGTGTTCCAGTGGAGACTAAAAAAGGCGGCGCCAGTCATGAACTTTCCAGTAATGGCATCTGGTCATTCAGTGACGTAAAATCAGCTTCAAAAGAAATAGGTAAAAAGACCGTGGACAGAATGGTTAATGCAGCGGTTAAATTTATTGAAGCGTGGAAGCAGGTAAAGAAATAACACCCAAAACTTATGATCAAGGCTTATTCTTTTTCTGAATTCTTATTAAGGTCTTGTATGATAATTTGTTGAGTGGATAAAAGACTTTGTGCAACAAGCTCTGTAAATGGTCCGAGATTTTCATCATCTGCTAATGCCAGGGTTTCCAAATAAACGCGTCGCTGCTCTTTTTTTATTATTGCCGGTGCATAATGGTTTTTTATTAAGAAAAGATTCATTAAGATTCGTGCACCGCGACCATTACCATCATCAAAAGGATGAATCCGAACTAAATTGTAGTGAGAGACTGCTGAAATAATCACAGGATGTTTGCAGACAATAAATTCTTTTATCCACCTGAATAGTTCCTCCATTTCCGCAAGGACATGTAGGGGATCTGTATAGTAGTGGATGGTCCCGTCCGGTTGTAGAACATGATTTGGCAATTTTTTATACTCTCCCGCTACGGCTGGCTTTCGTACCTTTTGCCCCATCTCGTTGATAGCTTCTGTGTCGGTAATTCCTGACATTAATAGCTTGTTGATTTCTTTCATCAAGCCTGGTGTTATTGGACGTTCAGATTTAATAACCTGGTATAAATAATCAATTGCCTCAGCATGGTTACGCGCATCTAAAAAATCTTTCAACGGCTTGCCTTCAACCGTTAAGCCTTCCCGAAGAAAGAAGTAGGTCTCCCCTTTGGTCAATGTACTTCCTTCTAATGCATTGGAGTCGTAAGTCCACTCGATGCGCAATTTTTCCTGAATTGTCGCCCACAACGCTTTTTGTACAGGTTTTAAAGAGTTGATTTTTGCCTGTATGGAGTCTATCTCCTCTAAAAGCTGTGTCAATGAAGAAGTTTCTTTTACATTGTAGTATTGCGGCATATTTGTTGTCTTAGTTTTAAGGCGGTTTCGTTCAACTTTATGATGAGCTATTTCCCCACCGAATAAGTTTATCTTCAGGCCATGTGGTAGCCCAACGAATTGCATCCCTATCTTTGCTGAATTTTAGATCGTATTAATATACACTTACAAAACAAGAATGTCAAGCAAAAAACAAAATTCGTTTTCATTTGAATATATTCTAAAAAATTATTATGAAAAAGTCACGACAAAAATGTCAAACAAATTACTATTTATAAGGTGAATAAAAAAATACATATTGGTAAAATACGATGATTTTTATGTTTTGATTTATTGCTTCGTATTCTTAATGCATGGCGCGATAAGTTGCAAGTTGAGGGGGTCCCCAATGTTTAGACAGAAATAGAGGGAAAATAAGTTATAATAAATCAGTAGGAATCACTCCCCCCGTAATGCGTAGTATTACGGGGCTTGCGTCAATTTAATAATTTTTTCCCAATCTGTCAAATACTTTTTTATTTATTTTTATAATGAACTGCTCTCGGAACTTGATAACCTAACGATTGATGATAGCGTTCATTATTGTAAAAATTAAAATAATCGTATAATCCATGATATAGTTCTTTGCCAGTTTCTGGAGCATTAAGATAGACATATTCATATTTTAGGCTTCTCCATAAACGCTCGATAAAAACATTGTCAATAGCTCGTCCTTTGCCGTCCATGCTAATTTTTATCTCGTTTGACTTTAATCGACTTGTATGACGTTCACCTGTAAATTGAGAACCTTGATCAGTGTTAAAGATTTCCGGGCAACCTAATTCTAAAGCATCATCTAAAGCATCGACACAGAAAACAGAGTCAAGACTATTGGAAATCCTCCAGGACAATACAAAACGACTATACCAATCAATTATCGCCACTAAATATAAAAAGCCTGATTTCATTGGAATATATGTTATATCACTACTCCATACTTGATTTATGTTATTAATTGATAACCCTTTTAGTAAATACGGATATATTTCATGACCTGACAACTGCTTACTAATATTGGGTTTAGGATAAATAGCTTCCAAGCCCATTAAACGAAGTAATCGTCTTATTCTCTTGATATTAACCAAGTAACCCTGATAGTTAATATGTGCATGCATTCGTCTGGCACCATAAAAAGGTGTCTTTAAGTATTGTTCGTCCATTATCCGCATTATTTTCAAATTCTCTGGACTTTCAGGACGAGGACTATAATAATAACCGGATCGACTTATGCCTAAAAGATCACATTGCTTTACAATACTAATCTCACGTTTATCGGGTTGTATCATAAGACGTCTTGCTTCAAATGGATCGGTCATAATTTTTTTTTTAGCCAATCTAATTCAATTTTTAATCGTCCAATCTCCTGGTATAAATGTGCTTCTAAATTTTGTTGTTTCTTTTGATTATTATTTGTTGAATT
>JADHVV010000110.1 GCA_016783825.1 Candidatus Zhuqueibacterota bacterium
AATTTTTTTCTTCTTTCATTTTCTTAACAAGGGCGATCATTTCCCCGGCAGCTTTGGCGTCAGGCGAGCGGACAATATTTTTTTCAATTTCATCCCTATTAATTGTCTCCGCATTAATATTCCCGATCGCCCGCGTAAAAGCGTAAATATCGATCCCGAATCGGTCAAGCACAATTTTAGCGACAGCACCGGCTGCGACTCGAGCCACTGTTTCCCGCCCGGAAGCTCTGCCAGAACCCCGGTGATCCCGAATACTATATTTGGCATCAAATGTAAAATCAGCATGCCCGGGACGCCATTTGTTCTTTATGTCTTCGTACTTTGAGCTGTCTGCATCGTGGTTAAATATTTCCAGCGTAATTGGCATGCCCGTTGAAATATTATTAATGACTCCCGATTGCAGATGAACAACATCACTTTCGGAGCGAGGCGTTGCAACCTCACTCTGCCCGGGACGCCGCCGGTTCAATTCTTTTTGAATGCGTTCAACGGAAATTTCTATTCCTGGCGGGCATCCATCAATAACAACGCCGAGGCTTTTGCCATGGGATTCGCCCCACGTTGTAATGCGAAATATGTTTCCAAAACTGTTACTCATTTTATTATCCTCTTGTAGAATTTGAATAGTTAATATAAGAAAAACAGATTCTTAATTCAAGTGAAATTATTGACAATGTTGAGTACATCAGTTATTCTTTGCAAATATATTACTAAACCTTAAAGGTTTAGCAAAGTTGCGCTGTCACAAATATGTACTAATCACTAAATGAGGTGTTACAACAATATGAACATTCAAGTGAACACGTATTCTTTTAAACGAAGCTTCAGATTTAAAAAATTTTCAATTTTCCTCGTCCAAACAAAACTTTTCCCCCCATCCCATAGTCTAATTATTAGATTTCAAGCAAAAACTTCTCTAGAGGATTTATGACGGACATAGAATTAGTCGAACGAATTGTAGATGGTGATCGGGCAGGTTTAAACATACTTGTGGGGCGTTGGGAAAAAGCGATTTATAATTTCGCTTTTCGTTATCTTGGCGATAAAGAATTGGCACGGGATGTTACCCAAAAAACATTCATCCGTGTTTATAAAAATATTAATAAATTGAGAGACACAAAAAAGTTTTCATCCTGGATTTACCAGATCGCGGCAAATCTTTGTAAGGATGAATTAAAGAAAAAGGGACATCGTGATACGCTCTCAATTGATTTGATTCATGAAAATAGTGAGAATGGTCATCTGATGCCAAATGAATTAATAGAAACTAAAATGTCGCAACCCGATAATGAGTTGAATCACAAACAAATCGGGACGATAATCCATAAGGCGCTGAAGCAGCTGCCGGAAGAGCAGCGTGTGGTTATTATTATGAAGGAATACCAGGGGCTGAAATTCAAAGAGATTGCTGAAGCGCTTGATGAATCAATAAATACAGTTAAATCGAGAATGTATTACGGATTGAACGGTTTAAGAAAGATTTTTCAAAAGTGGGAAATAACAGGGGAGATGTTGAGTTATGAAATGTGATACAATACATCCTTTAATTATAGATTTTCTTTACGATGAAATCACTGAAGAAAATAAAAAGATACTTCAGTTACATTTGAAAAAATGTGATAAATGTCGTGAAGAAGTTGAGTCTTTAAAAAGCACATCAAACATTCTTCAGAAATGGGAGGATGTTGAACCTGACTATAGCCTGGTAATGGTAACAGAAAAGGTGCCCTTGCTCGATAATTTAAAGGAACAATTTCAAAAACTTTTTCCAAAACCGAAAAAAATCGCCTTTGGATTTGCTTATGGAATTGTGGTCATCTTTTTATTATTGGCGCTGGCAAATACGGAAATTTCCTATCAACAGGGTAATTTCAAAATGAGTATGGGACTTTTTTCAAAACAACCCGCGCAAAACCAGGTTGAAGCAAATGAAATGTTGATAAATCAACTCGTTGAGAAATTACAACAGGAAAATTATTATTTAATGAAAACTATGATCGAACAAAGTGAAGCCCGTCAGCAAAAACAATGGCAATCTTCGCTGGTTCAATTTAATCGCAATTTAGAACAACAACGTATTCAGGACTTAAACCTGATTGGCAGTGGTTTAAATAATTTTGAAAAGAACACTTATAAAAAACTTGAGAGAATTGATAATTCTTTGTATGAGCTTTTTCGTCCTGTTAATGCGCAGCGGAAATAAGGTGATTGGGTAATATGGTAATATGGTAATCGGGTAATAAGGTAATTAGGTAATAAGGTAATTAGGTAATAAGGTAATTGGGTAATTTATCCACTCCCCAATAACTTATTCTACTAATAACCCAACCTGAGCAAGCCAGAACCAATAAGGTAACAGGGTAATTGGGAGTCCATAATACGTAACCGATCACAGGATGTAAATTCAAAGTAAAAATTAGCCCAAAGAAACGAACACGCCACAGAAAAAAGATTTTTTTTCTGTGGGATTTTTTTTCTGTGGGAGAATATTTGTTATATTTTAATTACCCTGTGATCGCTAACCATAATACTGATAAATTTTTTTATTACCTAATTTCCCTATTACCAAATTACCATATTTGTTGGTAGCTGAAATTTTACAAGTGTGATTTTTGACAACCTGTCCGCCCTCTTTTTGGCGGAAATAATAATCGAGGTATAAAATGAGAAAGATAATTCTATTTATTTTGATGGGGATATTTATCGTATCATTCGGGAATGAGACGATTGCCCAGAAGAGCCGTCCCTCAAATGAATTGCTGGCTGACATTGAAATTATGGAAACTGTGCTGGATAAACTGATCAAACCAAGCCCGCGACATATTTATTTTTTTGGTTCGAATAGCAAAGGTTTTTACCTGCTTGATTACGGAGTCATATTCAACATCCATTATACCTTGTCCAACCAGGATGTCATTGAATTAAAATTCGATGAATTATTGAAATCGAGAAGAAACAATACATACGTGGTGAAAAATGAAAAGAAACAAGATGAAGAAGCAGGTTTTGAAAAAGAGATAGAACAACTAAAAAAATCATTGTTGCGTTTTTTGGGCTCGTATGTTTCGTCGATAAGAGATTTGAAATTAGATGAGAGCGTATCCATTATTGTCGATTTTAATGGATTTGTTGGCAGCTTTCGTAGATCGTTAGCAGAGGCTCCCAGGCAATTAATTGCATCCGTTAAAATGGCTGATCTAAAAAAGCACAGACAGGGGAAAATCTCTGACGAGAACTTCAGGAAAAAAATTAATTTTTCGACGATTGAATCTTTTGATGAAGATATTTCCATTTTTGGAAATGTGATAAAAACTTCATTGGAACACCCGGGCGATTCAAGAAGATTTGGTCTTGCCGGAGATGTTAAAGGGATTCATTTCAAGGGATATGGTGTGCTTTTTATTACCAATGTAGATTGGGGGATTTCAGGTGTGAAACAATTTTTCCTTGACGATAATAACAAAGGCAGTTTTTCATTTTCCATTTCAAGCAACGACAACGAAAAAATTATTAAAGAAACAGAAGAAGACCTTAAAAAATTGGAGCGCAAATTGATCCGGGCTGTTTCTAACTATGGCCATACATTGAGGGGATTGCAACCAAATGAATGGATTGAATTGGCTGTAAACTTTAAAGGAGGGGTTGGCAAGGATAATTTTACAAAAAGCATTATCAAAGTGAAAAAGAAAATAATTGATGATTTTCATCGTGATAAAATTAGTTTTGATCAATTTAAAGATGCGGTGCAGATAATTTATTATTAGAAAATTTGTTACTGTTCATCTGGCTGACAAAGAATGGGTAAGTTTGTGTAATTGATAACGAAAAAATAAATCCAACGGATAGAAACAACTCAACGGATGTTATTTATATTTTAAAACATATAATAGAATGCAACTTTCAAAAATTTGAAAAAATGTCTCAATAAGAAATTTGCATCCAACAAAGTTAGTATAAAATTAAATACATTTAATTTTTTTTTTATCCGTTGGCTGCTCATCCGTTGGTTCAATGATACCTGATTAACGTTAACTAAATTATCATTATAAAACCGGGAAGAGGAAATTTTGACTCTTTCCGGTTTTTTTATTGCTTCCTTCGTGTACCCTGCGGGTATAATAATCTTTGTGTACCTTTGAGCATAATAACCTTTGCGGTAAAAAAAACATAAAAAACACTTGACAAATAGAATTTTTTTTGTTATATTAACTTTGCAACACAAAGTACTTTTTGCTAACAATAACTTTTCAGGAGGTAGTTATGACTCAAAATCAAGTTCAACAGGAAATATCGATCATTAAAGAGATGATTGATAAAACGAGAAAAGAGACCGCAGAATCCGGTCACTTATTTATTTTTATGGGTATTGCTTCGGCATTTTTTGTTCTTATTATCAGTCTGCTGGAGATGTACAGAGTTGATCATTTGGTTATTCCGGCGATGATAATATTAACGTGCCTTAATGGTCTTGTCGGATATTTTGTGGTAAGCAAACCGGTAAAGGAAGAAAAAGTGCAATCATATCCTAAAACCGTTGTATTGAGTTTATGGGTAGTTTGTGGAGTGACACTATTAATGATCACATTTTTATTCCCCTTTCTCAAAGTTTACACATTTCGCGCATTGGGTACCCTGGCATCATTAATTTTAGGGATCGCTGTTTTTATGACAGGTGTTATTTATGAAATGCGGTTTGTTGTTTGGTACAGTTTAGCCTGGTGGGTCGGCGCTGTTTTAATGGCAATAAGTGATAGCCCATATCGTTTTCTGATAATGATTGCGGTCATTTTCATTGCCTGGATAGTGCCCGGTTTCATTATGAATAAAAAATATAAAAACAGGAGCGAGAAAAATGAAGCATGAAAATATTCTTCAGTTGGATCCTTTGATCCATGCTCCGACTCGCCTTGCCATACTTTCAATTTTGGTCACCGTAAAAAATGCGAATTTTACTTTTTTAAAGGAATCAATCGGAACAACGGATGGGAATTTAAGTACGCATTTGACAAAATTAGAAAACAATGGTTTTGTAAAAATAAAAAAAATTTTTAAAGGAAAAAAACCGCAAACAATATGTGCGATTACTGGAAAGGGGAGAAAAGGATTTAAAAAATATCTGGAGCAGTTGGAGCAGATTGTTCAGATGCAAAAGTATTAAAACGATTAAGCAGCAGTGGCAGCGGCAGTAGCAGTCGTTTCAGAGTATTGCATGATGTTTGTTGTACCGCGGCTGCTACTGCATTTATTAAAAACTAGAATTTTTTGCCTAAAAGCTACACAAGCAAAGTTACAAACTAAAACTTAATAAGTATAGAATTATTGAAAATTGGAGGAAAAGCACATGAAACAAAACAGAAACAGAAGTATTTTTAACATTTTTCTTGTTTTTTTAATTCAAGTTCCAATGATATTGAACTCACAACCCAAAAACAATTATTTTTTAAAACAGGAATTTGATTTAGCAGGAAATCATACCGAAGAAACCCAATATTTTGAAATGAAATCAAAACTGATTACCCTGGCTTTAGATGGCAAGCGCATTGGAACTGATATTTTCAGGTTGTACTTGAAATATAATCCATCAAGAAATGGAATCCAAGAAGCAGGAAAATATACCTGCGTTCACTTCTCTTTACAACTTGTCGACTCCCCGGAAGTCGAAATACCGGCGCTTCGAAATTGGACATATATTTTCAACGATACAACTGGTAATAAAAAGGAACAGGTTTTTGGGATCGATCATGAGAAGTTTGAAAATTTAATTGATAGTGAGGGCAATCCGCTGCCATTCGATAAAGCGTATCACGTGTATAATGCTTTTATTGACTTCCATGCATTTTGTAATATATTTGCTGAAAGCGCGCCCGATGGAAAAGGAATTCAGGATTTGAGAAAAATAAATCAAAAAATCATTCATGATGCAGCATTCTCTGAACCGCAAACAAATTTAGGGAAAAATATTTCAGAAGGATCATTTTTTAAAAATGGAGAAATTACGCTCGAATTCAAAGGTTTGAGTGTGGTTAATGAAAAACAGTGCGCGCTGATTGGTGTTGATTCAGGAGAAAGCGCTTTTAAGATGATTATGCATCCGGCTGAAAATATGGAGATAATTACTGTTGGCAGTTCTCATTATAAAGGGGATATTTACAAAGATTTAGTTTCAAACTGGGTGCAAAAAGTTACTTTTGATGAAATGGTAGTTGCTGAAACAAAATTGAATGTGCCGCCTCATAAAATAAATTCTGTTATAGAGCGGAGTATTTGCATAAAAAATATTGGTAATGTAAAGATGTGATTTATTTTAGTAAGATCGTATTAGTATGAAAAAGAAGGGGAGACATGGAGAGTGGGCGAGAGGGAGAAGGAAGATAAAAAAAAGTTTTACCGTCTCCCCATCTCCTTTTCCCCACTCTCCCACTCATTCTTTTGTCATTGTCAGAGAGCAAACAATCATTCAGTTGTTTTTTTACCCGTAAGCAGCCCCCTAAAAATAAAATATCCGCCGCACACAATTATTGATGCCGGAAACAGAACATCAGTAACTTGAGAATCAAATTCTTCTGACAGGACAAAAAATGATACAATCATCAAAATAATAGCAACTATTTGCGCCCAGCCAAATTTATTCTTATCCTCACGAATTAAGTACAAAAACCAGAAAACCAAACTCATACCAAATAAAAATATAAAACCAAAGTATTCGTTGTCGAGTATCCTGAATTCTTCAAACAGGACGAGAAATCCTAAAATTAAAGCTGCACCCCCGGGAATAATCGCCCACCACTGTCTGTTGTGTCGAATGTAGATTGAGAAAAAAATAACAGCCAGCCCCCACAGAAAAAAAACACCGATGATATCATTTGTAACAATTCGAATGGAATCCAGAATTGAAAAAGTCCCTAAAATCAAAAAAATGATTCCAACAACTAATGGGCCCTTTTTTATTGTATTTCGGCGATGCACATTTATGAACACAATTCCAAGAGTAATAAATGCGATGCCCCACCACAATTCATCATCAATTTGGAAAAGCCGGAAATTATTTAGAAGCAATAAAACGCCAACCACAAGGATAAAAAGTCCTAACATTATTTTGTTATTTTTTGAGTGCATTGATGTCTCCATGTAATATTTAGAATTTGTCAATTTTTTGCTGAACTTTCTGTTTGATTTAATTATTGAAACGAGCAAACTAACTTAAGAGTTTCACAATTTTTCGGGATATATTTTTTTATACAACAGATCCGTTGTACATTCATTTTGATGTACAACAAATTTAATGTACATTTTTGATGAGGGATAAAAAAAAATTGAAATAGTGTTGGGGCATCAATTCACAATAATGAATGCCAGGGCAGCTTTACTAAACCTTGAAGGTTTAGTAAAGCTCATTACTCCATCAATGCGACAAGTCGCATCTCCGCCAACCGGCGGACGATCCAACACTCCTTTCAAATATTTTTCTGTATTAAGTCTTTATCAAATGAGAAATAATTTGATTGTTCAAGTTCGTATTTTTCCCTTGCAATTCTAAAATATTATTTTTATACTACCGAAAATTTGGTAATTGATATCTAACAAAGAATTAAAAATGAATTGATGATTTTTGTTGACAGGATAACAGGATTACAATGATTTACAGGATTTTTATTTACTCAAAGTTCAAGGCTTAATTTAGCAGTTATTATTATCCTGTCAATCCATAAAATCCTGTAATTCCCGATAAAAAGAATCGGGATCTACGACCTGTCATATTAACTTCACCAGGAAATACAATATTATGCCGGCAAAAATAATGATTGTAGAAGATGACCCGGATATTTGTGAAATTTTATCCTTTAATTTGGAACAGGAAGGTTATGATGTGGAAATTTTTCACAATGGTCAAAAGGCGATGGATTCGCTTCAGACAACGCCGCCTGATTTGGTTTTGCTTGATTTGATGCTGCCGGGACTCAATGGATTAGAATTTGCCCGGGTTATCCGAAAAGATGACGATTTAAAAAACCTGCCAATCATCATGATCACTGCCCGGTCAGAAGAAATGGATGTATTGCATGGACTTGAGCAGGGAGCTGATGATTATATCACCAAACCGTTTCGCCCGAAAGAAGTGATCGCCCGGGTAAAAGCGTTGTTGCGGCGCCATCTTCGCGATGAAGATAAGGTTTACGAATTGGGCGGCTTGATGGTGAATTTTTCCAAACACGAGGTTAATGCAGATGGTAAAGTTATTGATTTGACGCCCAAAGAATTCCTGCTGCTAAAAGCATTGATCGATGCCAAAGGCCGCGTGCTTTCCAGGGATCAACTGTTGGACAAAGTCTGGGGATTCAATTATTACGGGGATCCGCGTACTGTGGATGTGCATGTGAGACGGTTACGGCAAAAGTTGGGCAATTGGGCGAACTACGTTGAAACGGTTAAGGGATTCGGATACCGCATTAAACTGGAGCAGTAGCATGTTCACAAATTATAAGTGGAATTTTGTATTTGTTGTCCTTTTGGTATCTTTGATTGGATTTATCATTTTTGATATTATTCTAATTTACAGCATTCGTACCTATTTATTCCGGCAAACTTTTGATGAAATGCATATAAAGACCGATTTAACGCTTGAATTGCTGGAAGAAAAGCAACTATTTCCTCTATCTTCAAAGAGGAATGAACTGCATGAATTTGTCTCTCAAATTAAAACGATTGTTTATTCAAGAGTAACGATAATTGATGCAAACGGACGCGTGCTTTCCGACTCAGACGTGGAAAATAATAGAATACCATTTTTAGACAACCATATAAATCGTCCTGAAGTCAAAGGCGCACAACAAACCGGTTGGGGGCAGAGTTATCGATTAAGCGATACCGTGAATCGTAAGCTTTTTTACACAGCCTTTCAGATTGAGCATGAAGGGGAAAAGGTTGGATTTCTGCGGCTTGCCTATTATGCTTTCCATTTTGAAAATTCAATGAATCGTATTTTTGTTTTTATTCTTCTTGCGAATTTTATTGGATTGATTATTTTGTTTATTGCTGCAATGTACCTGGGTACTTTAGTCACTTTTCCAATTTTAAGAATTGTAAGAATTGCTCAAAAAATTTCCTCTGGTAATTTTGAACGATCTTTTCCAACTAACCGGAAAGATGAAATCGGCATTTTAAGCCAGATATTAAATCAACTCACAGACCGACTTAAGAACCAGATTGAACTACTCTCTTATGAAAGATCAAAGTTAGAAAATATTCTCACCAATTTAAATAGCGGGATCGTTGCTATAGATGCAAATAAAAAAATCTTGCATGTTAATCCTGAATTTTGTTCAATATTGAGAGAGACTAAAGAAGAGATAATAAATAAAAGAATAGATGAGATTTTAGAATGGGAGGCAATCTTAAATCCCATTGGCTGTACATTGAAAAATGAGCGTCCGGAAACAGGTGAATTCATTTATTATATTGAGACAGGAAAAGTATTTTTAAGCTACATAGTATCGCCTTTTTTTATTTCAAAAGATGAAAAAATTGGCGCTTTAATTCAAATTCAAGATATTTCCGAATTAAAATATCTTGAAGCCATCCGACGTAGTTTTGTTGCCAGCGCTTCACATGAATTGAAAACACCTTTAACTGCAATTGTCGGATATGCAGAAACACTTTTTGAAGGAGCAGTTCAAGAACCTGAAGCAAGGAAACATTTCCTTAATCGAATTTTGGCACAAGCACGGCGGCTTGAATATTTAGTTTCCGATCTATTAAAACTATCTCAATTGGAACATGACATACCATTGGAAGTGGATGAGATCGAATTAATTCCATTTTTGCAGAAAATTATTGATGAGTTCGCGGACAAAGCAAATCAGAAAAAGATTTACGTTTCTCTTGAACCTTTTAACCAACAAATAATGGTGAAAGCTGATGAAGAATTAATGCGAACCGTATTTGAAAATTTGATAGACAATGCTTTGAAATATACTCCAACCGATGGTCAAGTCAAAATTAAGGTAAATCCTTCGGATAAGGAATCGATTAAAATTGAAGTTTTGGATACCGGCATCGGCATCGATCCCAAATATCACGATCGAATATTTCAACGATTTTATCGAGTTGATAAAGCACGATCTCGTGAATTGGGTGGGACAGGTTTGGGATTAGCGATTGTTAAACACATAATTGAAAGACACAGCAGTGTAATTTTTGTGAGGAGTGAACCTGGTAAAGGCAGTTGTTTCTGTTTTGATTTGGAAACAGCATAATCCAGTATTTTATTTTTTTGAGTACGACAATAATTTTTTTCAGCGTGGGCTGTTTTTTTGATTTCGTAACATAGATGTAACATGGGACTAATATATTTCAGATTCAAATTTTAAACCTATTTTATTTCAAACATCTGATTATGAGCAGATAAATCATCAAAATTTTTGCTCATGGATTTATTTAGAATTACAAACGGAGAAATAAATGGTAAGTAAAAATAATTCATTAAAAACCAAAAATAGAAAATTTGAAAATTTTCTTTCTCAATATAGAGATAGAAAAATTTATACTTTTGGTGAGTTATTATTAAGAATTCTATCATTGATTGCCCTGTTGTACATTTTTATGTTAAGCATAACAATGATGGGCTCCGCGTTTAAACTTTTTGGAAAAGGTTTTGCAAACCAACTTATTGCTACGACATCAAATCCGTTTGTTGGGCTTGTTATCGGAATTTTGGCGACCAGTATTGTTCAAAGTTCTTCGACCACAACATCTATTGTTGTTGGATTGGTTGGCGTAAATGTGTTATCGATTGGAAATGCGATACCAATTGTAATGGGAGCCAATATCGGCACATCCGTTACGAACACACTCGTATCACTTGGTCATATTTCAAGAAGCGATGAATTTGAACGGGCATTTTCTGCTTCAACTGTTCATGACTTTTTTAATCTGATAGCAGTGTTAGTCATTTTTCCGATTCAATATTATACTAATATATTGGGCATCTCTTCAGATTTTCTGGCAGGAACATTTCAAAATATTGGAGGGTTAAAAGCTGTAAGTCCGATCAAAATGATCACCGAACCGGTTGTAACGATAATAACTGATATTTCCGGGCAGTCGGGTATTATTGTATTAATTATCTCTCTACTCCTTTTGTTCATAACTTTGCGGTATCTTGTAAAAGTGCTCAAATCCCTGATAATTGGTAAATTGGAAAAATTTTTTGATAGAATTATTTTCAGGAATGCATTCATTAGTTTAATGTTTGGAGTTATCATTACTTCGCTGGTACAGAGCAGTTCAATTACGACATCGCTAATAGTGCCCTTGGTTGGCGCGGGTATTTTAACCATTGAACAGATTTTCCCCTATACGTTGGGAGCAAATATTGGAACCACAGTCACTGCAATGCTTGCTGCAATGGCGACAGGAAATATAGCAGCAATTACAGTAGCTTTTGCCCATTTTAGCTTTAATATTTTTGGAACCATTTTAATCTTTCCGATAAGATCCGTTCCCATAAATATGGCTAAATGGATGTCAAAATTATCATTGAAAAGTAAAATATATCCTATATTATACATTGTTTTAGTATTTTTTCTATTCCCATTTTTAACAATTTATTTTTTGAGGTGATATTATGTTAAAAGAATTACAAAGAATATTTCAGCGAAAAGGTTTAATGGAACAGGCATTGGATGAATCCATTGAAATGTTAAAGGAAGATTGGGAAATGTTCCGGGAGTCAATCAAATCTCTTCGCGAAAGTGAAACAGCAGAAATCGGAATCGATATCGAAGAAAAAGATTTAAAAATAAATAAATTTGAGAGAGATGTCAGAAAAAAAGTTTTAACCCACCTTGCTGTTAATGATGTTGCGGATTTAAACGCTGGTTTAGTATTAATAAGTATAGTAATCGATATTGAGCGAATTGGAGATTTCACAAAAAACATTGTTGAGTTAGCCCAAAATCACCCCGGAAAACTTTATGTTGAAGCGTGGGAAGAACAAATCAAAAAAGCTGAACAAACTGTGTCTGATAATTTTGGAATATTGATCAAAGCTTTTGAAGAATCAGATCCCGAAATTGCTAAACAGTTGTTGGACGATCTGTGGCAAACAAAAAAAGATTGTGATGCTTGCATCTGGACTTTAATGAAAGACAAAAAACAGAAAATTGATGTTGCCGATGCAGTCGCCATTGCACTCTATATGCGGTATTTGAAACGGATTTCTTCACATTTAATGAATGCAGCTTCCAGTATGATCAATCCATTTCATCGAATTGGTTATTGTGAAAAAGTAAGAAAGTAAACATAACAAAAAAATATTTGATCATTTAACATGATATTAAAGCCTGAATTACTTCAGGCTTTTTTTATGGAATAAAAAAAAATTAGGAACTTTTTAAAGTCTCAATCATCAAAATACTATACATCAATTGCAACACTGTTGCAAAACAAACCGGAAATTAATGATAGAAAAATATGGCGGAAGAATTTAACGAAATAATTGCTGTATTAAAAGCACAGCACATCAGACCGACCAAAATCAGAGAAGAGATTCTAAACCTTTTTTTTGATGTTAACCATGCCCTTTCGCATTCGGATATTTTTCTCAAATTAAAAAATAAATTTGACCGGGTAACAATTTACCGGACATTGGAAATGTTCGGGAACAAAGGGCTGATACACAAAATAGTTGACAACTCCGGAGTGACAAAATATGCATCACATGGGCATGGCGGATGTGATGTTAATTTTAAACATCATAAAACAAATCACATACACTTCAAATGCAAACAATGTGGTAATATTTATTGTTTATGTTCCATTGAAGTTCCCAAAGTTGACGTTCCAGCAGGATATGAAATGCAAGTTCTGAATTTGTCGGCTGAAGGGATTTGTAAGATTTGTTCCAGCTAATACAGTAATATAATTATCAAAGGGAAAAGAATGCATAAAAAACAATATCTCAAATGGATAAAAGAAATATTTGAGTTATCAGAAGAAATTAAAATTGATATCGGCGAAACTCAAGATCAACATAAAGATCACATCCATTATCAAACGACAATTACAATTCAGAACTTGGAAGACAACCCGGAAAGTTACATCATAAAAAAACCATTTCAGGAAATTGAGAAAAAAGACATTAAACTTTTGAAGCGTACGGCTAACGTAGAAAAAAGAAAATTACATCCAATCTTTGGCCCGGTTTTCAGATTCATTGCCTGGTGGTTTGCTTTCACAGGATTGTATTCCATGTTTGCAGTTTGCCCGTTTTGTGGGAATGCGGGTTGTGTTGTTGGTGTTGGGAGCGCAGGAATTGTGGGGGGGTTTTTAGCCCTGATGCTTCAATATGGGAAGACAGCGGTTAGTTTTATTAAGAATGGTATGTTAAAAATTCTTTCAGCGCAATGACGCAGAGACGCGAAGTTGTGAAAGTGAAAAATAGAATAAAGCTTGCCTTTTATTTAACAAAGTTTAATTTAACAAATTAATTCTTTGCGTTAGCGCGGTGAATTTCTAAATAATCTTAAACATCGGAGTAACTTAATGCGATCAAAATATATTCTAATTTTACTATTGTTTTTATCACAGTTAATAATTTTAACAGGATGTGTAAAAAAAGAACAAACTTCTGATAAAATAAATATTGTAGTCAGTATTGCTCCACTTGCCGAATTTGTTGAAAAAGTTGGTGGAGACAAAGTTAATGTATCAGTAATGGTTCCGGAAGGAGCATCGCCCCATGCGTACGAACCAAAACCCAGTCAACTTGTTGGAGTAAGCAGGGCAGACATTTATGTCAAAGTTGGAACGCCAATTGAGTTTGAGCTAATATGGATTGATAAATTAATCTCATTGAATAAAAAGATGTTGGTAATAGATGCATCCGAAAATACAAAACTATTATTATCAGAACACGAGCATGAGCACGGTAATCATGATCATGAACATAATCATAGTCACGGGCAAAGTGCTGATCCGCATGTTTGGTTATCACCGGAAAATGCTCAAAAGATGGTAAAAAATATTTCTCGTGGACTGATAAAAATCGATCCTGAAAATACAGAATTTTATAAACAAAATACAGATGAATATTTACATGAGTTGCAAAGGCTTGATATTGAAATAGAAACAAAACTGGCTGAAAAGAAAAACCGGAAATTTTTAGTTTACCATCCGGCGTGGAGCTATTTTGCCCGGCAATATAATCTGGAACAGATTTCCATAGAGGATGAAGGTAAAGCGCCGACTGCAAAAGGGATACAACGCACTATCGAAACATCAAAAAAAAATCAGATAAAAATAGTCTTTGCATCACCTCAATTTGACAGGGGCAATGCTGATTTAATCGCACGGGAAATTGATGGTAATGTTATCTTTATTTCTTCTATGGAGAAAGCTTATATTTCAAATATAAGAAATCTTACACAAAAATTATTTGAATCTATGGAATAAAAAAAATGAAAACACCTCCCATAATCCAAATAAAAAATGTAACCTTTTCATATAACACAATCCCCGTATTAGAAAATGTGAACCTGGAGATATTTGAAAGAGATTTTCTCGGCTTAATAGGCCCCAACGGCGGCGGAAAAACAACCCTGCTGAAACTGATTTTGGGATTAATTCAGCCGGATAAAGGGACAATCAAAGTTTTTGATAGATCACCAAAAGAAGGACGCCAATTCATTGGTTACGTCCCACAGCTAATAACTTTTGATTTTGATTTTCCCATCAGTGTGCTTGAAGTTGTATTAATGGGAAAACTTCGTAAACGAGGAATTGGCAAGCGGTTTCATAAAGAAGATGTCCAATTGGCTATTGAAGCTTTGAAAAAAGTTGGCATGGATGAGTACAAAGAAACTGAAATAGGAAACCTGTCAGGTGGACAACAACAACGGGTGTTTATCGCCAGGGCGCTTTCAACTGATCCCAAATTGCTTTTATTGGATGAACCGGTTGCCAGCATCGATCCCATATGGCAGCAGGAATTTTATAATCTATTGAATGAATTGAATAAAAATTTAGCCATTGTTTTGGTAACTCATGATATCAGTGTCATTTCAACTCATATTGACAAGATTGCATGTGTCAACCGGAAAATTCATTATCACGGAACAACAAAGGACGGCATACATAAAATTTCTGAAATGTATCATTGCCCGGTTGATCTGGTTGCGCATTCGGTGCCGCATCGGTCGTTGCATGGGCATAATACCCAGCGCACTAAAGTGCAGGCGAAGGCTGAGGCGAAGGCGAAGGAAAAAAAAGAATATCCTTAATCCTTGAATCTTATACCTTGCTTCGCCTTTGCCTTCGCCTCAGCCTTTTCGGTATGAAAGTTAATTGATCTGGG
>JADHVV010000111.1 GCA_016783825.1 Candidatus Zhuqueibacterota bacterium
TATTCACGCCAGCGGAACGATACAAAGTGGCAGCTCGATTACTATCGATGGTACAAATGACAAGATCACAGCTTCCAGTGGTACGTTGGATTTTGATAATGAGAATGTTAAAACATCTGGTGTAATTGAATCAACCACCGGTGGTTTTAAATTTCCTGATGGAAGTACACAAACCAGCGCTGCAACTGCTGACGGACATTCACTTGATGCAGCAGATGGCAGTCCGACTGATGCGGTTTATGTTGACAATGATGGGGATGTGGGGATTGGTACAACAAGTCCTTCAAAAAAATTGCATGTAAATGTAGGAAGTAGTGATTTTACTGTGGCGCGTTTCACCGGAACAAAAGCAAATACCGCTGGGATCGAAATAGAAAACAATACGGGTATATCAAAAATATGGGCATTATGCTCGCATAGTAATACCATTCCAGTTGGTATATTTGCTATCAGGGAAGGTAGTTCAACAGGTACTGAAAGGTTGACAATTAAACCTGGAGGTAATGTTGGAATTGGAGTCTGGGATCCTTCAAACATTTTAACCATCCAACAAAGTTCTTCTACAGATCCCGTCGCCGACGCCTGGACAACCTACAGCTCTCGAAGATGGAAAACCAACATCAAACCCATTGATAATGCGCTGGATAAAGTTCAACGCTTGCAAGGCGTGTATTACGATTGGAAAGCAGACGGCAAACATGACATCGGACTGATTGCTGAAGAAGTCGGTGAAGTGATCCCGGAAGTAGTCGCTTACGAAGAAAACGGTGTGGATGCACAATCAGTGGATTACGCCAGGTTGGTTGCTGTTTTGATTGAAGGCATGAAGGAGCAGCAGGAACAGATTAATGAATTGAAAAATGAAATTAAATTGTTGAAGAAAGAAAGTGCTAAATGAGTGGAGTAATTAATTAATTTTACTGATGCCATCGCTCGGAGCGATGGCATTAGTAAAATACTCAAGCCAAAGTGGTTTTGAGATTTATAAATTCGGAGTGCAATCCATTTACAAGCTGTCCAGGAACTTGATTTTTCATTTTTATTGTGTGGGCTAAAGCCCAAATTCCGTTGGTAGATTACTAACCACCGAGCTAAAGCTCGGTGCAATTCATTCTATTTGATTTCTAATAAAAACAATTGCATTTGAAATTGAGGCAAAGGTTGCCTTTCGTTACAATGATATAAATGAAAAACGTATGGCATCCGAATTACTCGATACTGTTCAAAGTAAGTTATCAAAAGCAAGTAAAGAACTCAAAGATTTAGCTGATATTCCAAAAATCAAAGGAATGCCAATGTTATTAGGAAACATCACATCACATGACAATGAATTTCAGGAAAGTATTGAAGATTTGGAAGTAATGTGGGAAGATGTTAAAAACCTGATTCACTATTTCTTTTGCAGTGATTGCAATAAGTTTATTTCAACCAAATATTACGATTCTGTGGAAAAGAAAATCAGGTGTAGATGCGGCAAATTAAAGTATGAATGGAAAATCTAAAATATTAATTCTCTGAATTAGTCAATTCTATGCTGGAAATTAAGAACCTCGATCGTAGGTCAAGCACATTTGCAATTCGCTCAAGCCAACACAGACCAAAAATTGCAAAAGAGCTTTCCCTGCCAACGCGAGGAAGAAGAAACAACGAAACGCTAACGCTGTATATAAAAAATAGGTGGGATAGTAGTAAATTCAAGGGTTGTAGCCCGCTTCGATCTTTGTGTAATCTGATAAGTGATTCGCACGCAATCGCCTACTTTTCATATACTAACCATTAAGAGCAAGAAATGAAAAAAACACTTACCAAATCAATCCACCTGACATTTTTCCGCGGCGCTTGAAAATGCAGGTGAACTCAAAAGTTGTCTTTTCAACTTGAAGTCTTAAAAACCCCCAACGATCTCACCAAAATCGCCAGCAGCAAAAACACACCTAAAAATAAAATAACAGTCGGCGAACTGGGCACATCCATTGTCCAGGATAAATAAAGTCCACAAATTGTTACCAAAGTACACAATCCCCATCCGATCAAAATTCATGAAAGCTAGTTTTCAGAAAATAAACTGAAATACTCGCTGGAAAAATCAGAAAGCAAACACCGTTAAAATCCTGCCAATTTCAACTGAATATACAACAGCGATTCCAACAGATGCATAAAATAACAAAAGTGGATCCACAATGAATCTACTTTTGTTTTTATTCATAGAATATTCCTAATGCGCAAGTGAAACGTCAAATGTGAAACGTGAAACGGAAAAAATGTTTATAAAATGTTTTTCGTTTCACGTCTGACTTTTCACATTTCACTAAAATTAAAAGGCAGTCTCCAACCCAAAGTAAATCGTCCTCGGACGAATCGGTCCATAAACATAAGCCGGATCACGATCCGGTCCTTTATCCAAATCGTCTTGATAAACGTTAGTTACGTTTTTAACACCGAGATTTAATTTAGCGCTTAATCCGCTATTCAAAGGAAGACGATAGGTTAAACCAAAATCAAGCTGAAAAAAGCTATCGCTTCTTACCAATAGCAATTCAGGCTCTTCCTGTCCTTCTACGACAACTTCGTGAGGCATATCGGCTTCCCCGATATAATTGCCAGCCGCGTAGAGACTGAGCTTTGATGTTGGGTCTAAAGATAAACGAAGGTTTCCGGAAAAGTCAGGAGTGCGCATAAAATTCTTCGTATTAAAATCTTCTAATGGATTGTCATATTGGCTTTTTTTATAAGTAAAACCACAGCGAATTTCGGCAGCAGAAACCGGGCGGATACCCATGTCAAATTCAACACCTTTAACTTCTGCGCCATCGCTGTTTACTCGTTCCCATCTTTCAATAACAGATTGCTTGGAAACAAATTCTTCAGCAAATGCATCTTTAAGATTTGTTTGAAAAACAGTGAAAGAAACCATTAACGGCATACTTCTGCTATTACCCTGGTACTCAATAGCGCCGCTGAAAGAATTGCTTCTTTCTTCTTTCAAATCATTTGAATTTCTGATAATTCGCTGATCCCCTTCAATACCGCAAAGATGAAGGTCTTCGTCATAGGTTTGTGGCGCTTTGAATCCTGTGGTGAATGCGCCTCGTAATGTGAACCCTTTACCAAGCCGAAATTTTCCATTAATACGGGGACTGTAAATCCAGTTGTTCAGTTCTGAATGCTTATCCATCCGGGCACCAATCACAAATTCGATTTGTTGCTCTGTGCCGAAATGAAGATCGTCCTGTAAAAAGATACCGGTATTGGTATAGAGTTCATCGATATAGTATGCGGTAACCGCGGATGTTTTATCTACTAATTTGTCCCGGGAATGCTGCAATCCGGCAGTGAGTAAATGACCTCGATAGCGATAGTTTGCCTGCATTCCGCCGATATGAAGCGGATTTTCTGTTCTGCCGTAAAATGCCAGCGCATCCAATTGATCCTGATCCGTATCACCACCCAGACCCCCATAATAAGATTTGCGGTTTTCAACAGAAAAAGAGTAGAAGAAACGGTAATCAAAAAGCGGACCTATTTGATGATTCCAGCGAACCGTACCGCCAGAACGCCAGTGCTCCAACCATTCAGCAATTTCTGCTTCGTGTACCGGTAAATCAAATTTGTTGCCGCCGCGTCTTTCTTCATGAATTCTATGAAATGATGTTAATAATTCTCCAGCCGCTATAGGTCGGTAATACCATTTGAAACCGATGGACTCATTTTGCAGGTCGCCTAACTCACTATAACCATCTCCATTGTAATCATAACGGTTCCTTGTTCTGGTGGAACCGAACACATAAGCGCCGGATGTTCCCTTTTTATTAACCGTCTCTGCAACAGCGCCAATGCGTTGATCCATTTTTCCGTCTGTTGAATTGTTCAAATATTTGATGCGCACCTGGTTCAACAATGGTCTGCGAGTGATCATATTAATTACACCAGCAATAGCGCCGCCACCGTAAAGAGATGAGCCACCGCCTTTGACAATTTCAATTTGGTCAACCATTTCTTCGGGGAAGTGCTCCAGTCCATAAACACCAGCTAAACTGCTCATTACGGGATCGCCATCAATGAGAATCTGGGAATATTTTCCATCCATCCCCAAAATACGCACCTGGGAAAAATTGCAATTCGTACAGTTATTTTCCACGCGCACACCGGTCTGAAAGGCAAGTGCTTCTGCCAGGTTACAGGCTTGCTTTTGCTCGATCAATCTCCGGGGGATAACTTCTGTTCTCACCGGCATATCCTCAACAATATGAGGGGTTCCGGTTCCTGTCACCACAACTGCCCCCATTTCAAGTATCGTTGGTTGAAGTTCAAAATTAACAACAACAGTTTCTTCGGCTAATACTTGAATTGTTTTATGATTTATCTTATACCCAATCATCGAAGCAACTAAGTGAATATTTTTTCCAATTGACGCTTTGGTTATGTGATATTCACCAGCAGCATCAGTTGCAGCGCCAACAGTTGTGTGTTCAATAAAAACATTGACGCCGGGTAATGGCTTTTTTGTAGAGGCATCAATAATTTTCCCTTTTATTTCTCCTTTTAACGGTGAAGGTGGTTCTGTGGTCGATGCAAGTGTGAGATTAAAACTGAATAAGCCAATAATTACAAACATAAATATTTTTTGAATTAAATTGTTTTTCATTTTGATTTCTCCTTAATAATTTGCTACCTGACACTTTTTGAAAATGACCATTTTTCCATCTTGGTTAAATTGAGGAAATTCCCGCTAAGAACATGTGACCGAAGGGAATGCCATTTGGTACGGGAATGACAGCATTTCCAGTCATATTATAAAAAGTGCCGATAGTGAACTAAATAGTGTCTGAACGAAAAGTACCAAAATTTAAAAAAGCGACAGTCATTGCGAGCGACGAAGGAGCGAAGCAATCTCTTGATTATTAATCGCTTATTGATGGGATTGCTTCGTCGCTTCGCTTCTCGCAATGACAGAAAATTACCAAAATTAGGGGTTTTCGTTCAGACACTAAATACAAAATCACAAACATCACTATTACTATGCTCATGCCAAAACACACCGGACATTCACATTGAAAAGTCACGCCGATTTCTTCTTCATGAAGTGGCTACTACTTTTTTAGAATAGACATATTTATTAAAATTGATATATAGTGGATTATAAATTGAAAAATTATGAAAGGGCAGCAGCAGGTGGCGCGCGATTTGAGACGAAATTAAGTAAGCTTTGAGAACAAAGTCTTTCAAAAGAAGGAAAAATGAAAATAGCTGTCACCATCAAAATTGTAAAAAAGGCAACAGCAATCGTCAAAAGATTATTTGACGTATTTGACAAAAACAGGTGCAAAAATTCTGATTTGGTATGCGAATGGGTCGCAGCTTGCTTTTCTGTCGAAGCATCAGAATTTTTGCTGGTCTTGAAAATATGACTATGGGAAACGACCTGTCCGTCTGAAAGCGTATGAAAATGTAAAAAAGCAAACGAACCAATCATCCACACAGCAAAGGAGATCAGCAGAAACAGGGCGGATAATTTAATAAGCGGCCCATTTCTGCTTTTTAATTTAAACAATTTACATCCTCCCCATTAATTAATTTGATTATACCTTATTATTTGTTACTTTGTTCATAGTTATATCTAATATAAACAAAATCTGAACTTAAAAGAAGAGCAGAATTTACAATATAATTTGTCCATTTTTATTTCAACTCTAATTGAATTTTTATAGCTCTTTCCACAACTTTCATCTCATTATCAGATATTTCACCATATTTTTCAAGTAACCGTGTCTTGCTCACAGTAGTAATTTGATCTGCCATTGCTTTGTTCTGGTTATTATCAATCTTAACATATGCTTCACTTGGATAAATTCGATCTATATTAGTAGTAAGGGGTACGACTTGAACTCTGTTCAAATATTTATTCGACGCATCATTGCTGACAATGATTGCTGGTCGTTTTTTACGAATTTCACCGCCAACTGATGGTTCAAAGTTTACCCACCAAACCTCACATCTTTTCATTATTAATATCTCCAATTAGACCTTCTGACCATTCGAGGGCATCTTTTTCTCTGACGTCATCTTTTGCCATTTCACGGTAAGCGTTAACTAATGATTTATCAATAACGTACGGGCGCACTAAATTTTCAATAAATTTACTTATTCTTCGCTTTCCTATTATTTCGTGAAGCCCTAAATAAACCATTTCATCAATTGAAATTGTTAATTTTTTTTGCATTTTAGAATCTCCTTTATACGTATTTATATACGTATATAAAATACAAAATTAATTTAAAATTGTCAAGTTTAATATTAAATGTAAGGCATAACTAGTATTATGAATTTAGAGATTATTTTTATAAACTTTACAATAAATAACTCAACCATTATTCAGTTCCTGGTTTAACCACTCCAAATGATTTCACGACTAAAGCGAGCAACAAAAATACACCCAAAAACAAAATAACAGCCGGGCCGCTGGGCACATCCATTTTCCACGAAAAAACTAATCCTAACATTGTTACAATTGTCCCACAAAACCAGGCAATTATTATCCGGGTTGACCATTTTTTTGTAAATAATACGGATATAGACGCTGGAATAATTAAAAATGCAAATACAACTAAAATCCCCCCAATTCTGACAGAGTGCATAACCACAATGCCAAGAGTGAGATAAAACAAAAAGTCCCAGAGTTTTACTTTAATACCCTGTTGTTTGGCTTTATTATAATCTTCGGATATGGGCAGGAATTTATCCCGGAACCAATAATGGAAAACCCCGATTAAACTGTAAACAACAAATGATTTCAGAATTTGACTCCATTTAACCCATAAAATGGAACCAACGAGCATCTCGTGAACATGAACATCTCCACCGGCGGCTTTATCAATAAAAATAACTGCTCCAGTGGTTGCCACAGCAAAAGTAATTCCGATCAATGCTTCAAGTGGTACATGCAGTTTTTCACTTTTTAAAAATGTAAATAATAGTGCAGCCACCGCAACAAACGCGAAGGAAAATATATAAATCAGGTAAGCTTCTTGTGTATAAGCCACTATGCCATGTTCAACCGTAACATCAGGTTCAAATAAAAGATGCAGTGTGCCTCCTAATGCGGCAATTTGGGCCATGGCAATGTCAATAAAGATTATCTCTCGTTTAAGTACATGTATGCCAAAATACCCATGAATCCCGACCAGGGTTAAACAGGCAACAAACGGCGCGAACATAATTTGTAATGCAGTTTCCATAACAGCTCCTCTAATCCGTAACTTTCTCCAACACTTTTTTCTTACCAAAAATTATTTTTGCAAATGCCAGGATAAAAACCGAAATCCCCATTAAACAGACAATGGCGGGCCCGTTAGATATATCTAATTGATATGAGATAAGCATTCCGCCTACTGAAAGAATTATCCCAATTATCCAGCTCCAGATGAAGCGGTATTTCCATTTATTCGTAAAAATTGTGGCAATGGATGTCGGAGCAATCAGCAGGATAAATACCAGAAATATTCCAGCAATGGGAACAGCCTTGAACACAACAATTCCAAAAGTGACGTAAAAAATTATCTCCATTATTCTTACTTTTTGGGGCGAAAAGGGAAATTTATCGTTGGCATCGGTTATTTTAATAAAGTTTTTACCCAGGAAAATGTGCACAATACCAATTACAACAAACAATAAAAAAGCATAGATAATTTCATCCCAGGTGCACCAGAGAATGTTGCCGGTAATTGTTTTGCTAATATAATTTGATCCCCTGGGAATATACTCGGCAAAAAGTGTGGCAATGCCCAGACCGAGACCGTAAATAATTCCGATGATGGCTTCCTGGGGTATCAGTTGTTTTTCAAATTTAGTCAATGCAAAAAAGATAACAATAATAAGTGTAAAAATTAGTGATACTATTTGAACGGCAACCGAGCCTTCGGCAAAACCAAATAGCAAACCGATCATGGTTCCCAAAGCGACAATTTGAGCCAGCGCAATATCGATAAAAATAATACCACGCGATAAAATGTGATTTCCGAAATAACCCAAAATGCCAGCTAACAGAACACAGGCAGTTATAGGAGCTGCAAGAAATATCAAATTTTCTACCATAATATATGAACCTCAGTAATTATAAAATTTTTACAGCTTCATTAATTTGGTTTATCCAGTAATCCATTAATTGAAAACTATTTGTGATTTCCGTTATTCCTGTCGCATGTACAGGCAGAAAAAGAGCTTTTATCCCTGTTTTGTTTTCAATCATCTGGGGAGATTTCCTCTCAAAATAACTGGCAACAAGCATTAATTTTATTTTCTGATCCTTGATAAGTTTAATCATTCTCTGAACGTGTTTAGCAGAAGGGGGGATTCCCGGTTTTGGCTCGATGTAGTCGGCAACGTCTATACCAAACGTATCTGCAAAATAAGTCCAGTTTTTATGATAAGCCATAACTTTAATTCCCCTGAACGGCAGTGCTTTTTTAAGCCAGCCACCTAACCTGTCTATCAGCTTGCCTCCTTCAAATTCACGTTCCAAAAAGGAAAACAAGGTTTTATTTTGAAGCATTTTACATAATGTCTCTCCGCCAAACATATCCACTAAATCATTACCAAAAAGCGCCCTGTCCATTTTAGAGAGATATTCATCCCTTCTGCTTTGGTAAAATTCCGCGTTCTCCGGCTCAACTTTCATTAAGCCAATAGTAATATTTTTAGCCACAATTTTCATATTCAGAGGACCCGTTTGTATATGCGGATTTCCCATGGTGTGTATGTCACCTTCGGTGCGGCTTACTTTGTCCGGAACCTGTAATTTTATAATACCATCAGATACCGACACAAAACCGACTTCGCCATCCATGATTGTTTTGTTCCTCGCTTTGTCCAGCAGGGTAGTTGACCATTGTTCGAGGTCCATACCTGTAGTAACCCACATATCTGCATCCTTGAGCAGTACTGCATAACTGGGTTTTGGCGGTACAAAATGTGGGTCCTGATCTCCATGGGAAATGTGGTGTATTTCGGCTTTACCCGCTGTGATAAATTCTGCAACAGCGGCATAATCAGCAAAAGAGCAAACAATTTTTAATGCTCTGTTTCCACCTTTTCCGCGGCGATGTCTATGTTGCTGCGCAGAAAGTTGTGAAAATAAAAAAAGTGCTATAATAAGCGATAAACCTATTGTTTTGAAATATTTTGTTAACTTCATGTCTCACTCCTACCTTTAAGTTTTTGTTTCATTAATAATTTGATTCATGACTTGAGATTTTTATTAAATAGAGTTAAACGATCTATCCGACATTTTTTCTGATTTTCGTTTTTCTTTGTTCTTTTTTAAACTCATAGAGAAATTCCTTTAGGATAACAATAATAATTTAAAAAATTGGATGGGTGGTTCATTTTTTAATAAGTCTTCTTATGATTCCCTGAATAAAATTATACCTGGGCACTTTTTTTATGTATTGCTTATAATCATCACCAAATTTCTCAATAGCATCCTTCTCTTCATCAAAGGCGCTCAAGTAGTAGATGATAATTAAAATTGCACCCAATATCCCATTTTATTATAAAGGATGAAACATAACACAATTTGTCCGACAGCAACTATGGTCAAAATGATTTCTATTAATATTACCTTTATATCTTTTTCTTTCATTTTATTTTTTGATTTTCTTCAAATATACGTTTTAAGTTTGATTTGCTTTGTAACTGAAACACACAAGCAATATTGGAAAAATGAGATTATTGAAAGTGACTAATGTATGAAACGACTAAAATTATTCAACTTTAGATCACTTTAGGCACTTTAAACTTTTTTTAATACGCTTCATGTTTGTGCGGTCCCATTGCCCAGTTAATTTGAGCGATAAACGAATGATCATTTGGCAGTTTGCCAGAATAAATAGTCATATTATTTATGTCTCTCAAATTATACTGATACTGGAATCTCATAAAAACAAACTCGCTCTGCCATAAATCCAAACATGCTGTAAAATCCCATTCGGACTGCGTATTATCATAAGGCAATTCGGAATATCCGATTCTACCAGTTAGCCAGTATCTTGCATTTAATTTGTACTGTAATGATGAATAAGATCCTTTGCTGCTGACATCTTTTAACACTCCTTCACGATAACCATAAAGAAACTCAGTTCTCCAATCAACGGTTCTGTATTTTGATCGTCCGACCGGTACCCATTTTAAAATCATGCCCAAACTGCCAACATAAGAATTATATTTTTCATCGGGGTCGTTTCTTCCAGCAGCGCCGCTCAATCTAAATTCAAGATAAGTATCTCTTGATAAATCATAATAGTTTTTAAACTGTCCCACGGTCATCAGATTATATTTTCCTTCGTTGGTAAAGCTAAAATTATTCCCACCGTTTATTACGGCAAAATCAAAGGTGCTGGCATCAGCAAAAAACAGATTAGGCAACATAAAGTTAAAGGAGAATCCACAACCGCCTAAACCACCAGTGGTAAAATAATTTACCAATGCTCTGGGTCTGTCGAATTGCGGCAGCGCATGATCATGATACCTGTTTAATGGTCCAAATTCTGTGTAGAAAATTCCTGCTTTCAAATTCATATTCAACGGTAAGTTTAACCATTCCATGTAGGCTTCTTCTATTGCGATTTCTTCTTTAGTAATAGAGATGAATGTTTTCCCCCTGGTAAACGGATCAAGCGGAGCAAGCAGAGAGAATTCAATCTCACGCATCTCAAAGCGGTTGTTGCCATAAGAAACATCGCTTGGTTCATTCACAAAATCACTTTTTGATGAGCTAAATCCAGCAAAAAAATCACCGCCCAGGCTAATATTTGGATTCAACTTTTGTTGACTTCTTGCTCCGCTGTGAAATCTCTTGGAAACAGTAATTTTCTCCTCTTTAGCTTTGGTGGACAACTGGCTTGCTTCTTCAAGCAGCTTTTTTAGCTCATCTTGTTTTTCTTTTTTTTCAATTTTAGCTTTAAGATCATTAATTAACTTTTCTAACTCTTTCAGTTTTAAATCTGTTGAGTCATTTTGTTCAGATTGAATTTGTTTTGTCTCCTCCCTTTTAAGCAAACTATTTTTTGACGCATATAAATTGCTAAAACCAACAAGTAGCGCTAAAACGAAAATTTGCAGAAAAAACTTTTGAAACATAACGCCTCCCTAGATTTAATTGTTTGTAACTATATTTTTTGTGGTTTTTGTTTTCCAACTAAATATTCAGTAATACCGATTTAAAACAAACGAATTCCAGCCATACCCCTCGTAAGTTTAAATCTCAGGGAATAATCACAATTCCATATAAAATATGAATCTGATTGTTTTGAATTGTATAGCAAAGATTCATAAATAAATCACGTATGAAATAATTGAACAGGGAAACTTCAAAAATTTCCGTGTACTTTATTCTCTGAATTGAAAAAAGATTAGAAAATATAAATTAGAAAATTGCAGGGGGTGCGCGAAGACAAGGGATTATAAAGAAAGGATTGTTGTAAAAGAATAGCTCTGTTTTGTTTTTTATAAAATTTAATATTTTGACAAAAAACATTATGGAGATAACGAAAAAAAATAATGTTTCAAAATTGATGGTTGATGAGTAATACAAATACTCAGAAGATGAATGAGTGTGTGTTTGCAGCGGAGAATTATTGTCTTGAGTAGTATCGTAAGGATGACCGTGAACAATGAGAAATCCATCAAATACATGAAAATGAAGATTTGAGAAAATAATAAACGATGAAATAATGAGGAAGAAAAAAATTGCACCGATTATTAGGTGTATGGATTTCTTTTTTTTCATTGTGTGGCACGCGTCTCTTGTTTTCACAGAAAATTCTATTGATGAAAATAAGGTTTTATTTCGTAAATGTCAAGAATTAATTTTCTGCTTGACATTTTATATAATTTATTGTACGTTTTAGTGACAATAAAATGCGTTCTTTATTACTGAATAAATCAACAAGATCATTAATCCAACTCAAATTTTATTTATGGGCTAAATATTTTTCCTGTCTTATCAATACAAAGGTTTTAGAAGGGCAATTCTATCAACTGCACGAAATCTTGTCAACGCACATGTCGTTGAACAATACGAATTATTGGCAAATAAAAATATTAGAATACAACTTTTATGGAGTGAAGAAGATAAATCAATTTCAGCCGGAGATATTCAAAAATTGAGAAACATCATTCCAAATATGGCGTTTCAAATAGTTGAGAACGCAGGACATCTTTCTCCTTATGAAAAGCCAGACATTGTGAGTCGTTATTTGATAGATTTTTTAATCGACAAAACCAACTACTAACCTTACAAATAGGAGAACATTATGAAAAACATTAAATCATGGAAACAAATTTTTCTATTAATGGCATTCCTTTCTACTTTTTTGTTTTCAAATGTTTTTGCCCAGGAAATTCAAGACCTGCTTCGTATTCCTGATTCAACGCATGTTCAGGTAATCACCACCATTGATAAATCCAAAAACATTGGCAGAATAGTTAAAATCGGGGAAGTTGATATTGTTTTCAAGGCAGAGTTCGGTACAATTATTATCCCGATTGCAAAAATTAAAGAAATCAAGGAAATACCTGCATCGTCTATCAAAGATGGTGTTTACTGGTTTCCCAATCCCAATGCAACCCGACTATATTTTTCACCAACTGCCCGAATGCTGAAACAGGGCGAAGGCTATTTTGCCGATTATTATCTTTTTTTCCCTGCATTCGCTTATGGGATTACAAATAACATTACCATTGGTGGAGGCATGTCGCTTATTCCCAACGCAAGCTTGGATGAGCAGATGTTCTATTTCACTCCAAAAATAGGATTAAAAGCAACGAAAACTTTCAATATTGCTGCCGGTGCTTTGGTCGTAAAAATACCAAATTGGGACGATGAAAACGGTGATGCACCGCTTGTTGGCATCCTTTATGGCGTTGGGACAGCAGGTACTCCTGATGCAAGTTTTACTTTTGGATTGGGGTATGGATTTGTAGATGGTGAATTTGCAAAGAAGCCAATGGTAGTGATCGGTGGTGAAAGACGAATTTCACGGCGAACCGCATTTGTGACAGAAAATTGGGTTATGCCAGGAGTTGGTGACCCGATTATTTCCTACGGTCTTCGATTTTTTGGTGAAAAAATGAGTGTTGATTTAGCGCTCATAAATACATTAAGCGATGATATTATTTTTCCTGGTGTGCCCTATATTGATTTTGTGATTAATTTTTAGCTTTTAAAAAGTTATATAGAAATTAAGTTCCTTAATATTTCTTATAGCCTTTTTTATCTGTTAACATAAATGCATGGCGCAAAGAGCAGGGCGCATGGCGGTAAAACATGCGCTTAGCGCCATGCTCTATGCCTGTACTTTAGTGCGCCTTGCTTTCATTGACAGGCATCTTTATTTAAAAGTAATGTTTTATATGTTACAAAATAAACCTTAACGAGTATATTCAAGCAACTTCTGCATCTTCCCTAAAAATTTATCTGCCGGTACAAAACCAATCTCGCGCAATTCATTCACTTCTTTTTCATCTTTATCTATGAAAATAAAAGTTGGCATTCCGGACGCTTCGTGCTTTTTCATAAAATTTTTAACACTCTCACTCGGTGCAGTGCAATCAATCTTAATCATAGTAAACTGTTTTGCCAGTTCAACAACGCGTTCTTCTTTAAACGTTTTTCTGTCCATCTCTTTACAAGGCGCGCACCAGTCCGCATAAAAATCAAGAAATACCGGTTTGCCTTCTTCCTGCAATTCAGCGACAGTGCCTTCTTCATAATGAATCCAATTTATCGCCGATGGTTTGGCATTGATGGCACCATGAACAAGCATAATGCCTAACGCGATCATAAGTATGCCAAAGATACCTCTACCGATTTTGAATCCTTTTGTATACCCCGGTGCATGATCCAAAAATCCGAGCAACAGTCCACCAAAGATTGCCAGCAATCCAAAGAAGAATCCCTGCTGATCATAAATATGTTTTGCCTGGGGCAGGAAGAAATACAGCGCAACACCAATCAACAGCACGCCAAAAAGTTTGCGCACCCAAACCATCCACATACCGGATTGAGGAAGTTTGTTTAACAAGCCTGAAAATGTTGCCAGGAATAAATATGGCATCCCTAATCCAAGCCCCATGATAAAAAACAACATCGTACCTTTTAAAACAATCCCCATTTTGGCAACAAGTCCCACCAACCCGATGATGATGCCGGCAGCGCAGGGAGCGATAACGATTCCTACGGTTAATCCCATGATCAAGGCGCCAATATTTCCCTCCCGGGATTTTCCGAGTTTTGACATCAGCCCGGCTGGAACAGTTATTTCAAAAGCGCCAAACATACTGGCAGCCATCGCTAAAATGATAACCGTTACCACAACCACAAACCACGGATTTTGAAACAGGAAGCCCCATTGTTTGCCTGCTAATCCGGATATTAATCCCAGTCCGGCAAAAACAATTGCAATCCCGACAACATAAAACAGCGCCATCACAAAAGCAGCGCCCTTTTTCTTGTCGCTTTGTCCGCCAAAATAACCTACAGTGAGCGGAATTACAGGGTAAACGCACGGCGTTAAATTCAGTGCTAATCCAAAAAGAAAAAATGCGAGAATCGCATAGGGAAGTCCTTTTTCAAGAATTTTTTTCGCTCGCAATTCATCGGCAGTGAATTTAACATCTGTTTCCGGGCTTTCTTGTTTCACTATTTCTTTCGTTTCTAAATCACCACCGGTTTCAGTAGCAACATCTCTTATGGTTGACTGAGTTTCTAACACTTGTTTTCCGGCTTCCCCGGCGGATACAACTTCAAATGGAATTTCAAACGACACATCCTGGGGCGCAAAACAATTCACGTCGTTACAGCCCTGAAAACTGAGCGTCCCTTTGACAACGTTTTTACCTGTTTGTAACGCTGAATTTAATTTGAGTTCAGCAGTGAATTTGGCTGTTCCCTCATAAACCGCGATGGCTGATTCGGAAAAAGAAAATTTTGCCATTTTCGGTTTGGGATAATTGATCTCACCAAAAGTCGCATTTTCAATTGGCTCAAATTTCAATACTGTGGGAATAAGATATTCTTCACTTGGTTTGTTGGCGTTAATGTGAAATTCATGTTCAATATTTGCGGTTACTTCAATATCAACTGATGCACCGGGTTTGACTTGTGTTTGAGATAATTTCCCTGACACGGTAAGGATTTTGACATCAAACGGATCCTGACTAAAAACTTGCTGAGATAAAGAAAAAGTCATTAATAGAATGAATAATAAAATAAAAGTTTTGTTTCTCATTTTTTACTCCGGTTAAATTTCTCACTTGATTTTAATTATTATTTTACTCATC
>JADHVV010000112.1 GCA_016783825.1 Candidatus Zhuqueibacterota bacterium
GGGAATACTTTTTTTAAGCGAAATAATGAATTGTCTGGAAAAATACATTGGTTTACCCTCCATTTTGGATCGTTTTTTTGCTCTCTTTTTATTTAACAATAGGGGGTAAACTTTTTTTCCGTACTATTTTCTTATTATTCTTCTAGTTAAAAGAAAAATAATAGGGATATATTTTACACTAACATTAACCTGTTGCTGGATAGTATTTATGTTAATGTTCTATTCGAAAAATCGTTTTCTTATAACAGGTATGCTAAAAGCAATTTAAGCTCTCCGTATAAAAAGGAAAATAATATGCCAAGTGGATTTGGGTCGTGCAAAGATGTTCTTGATGTTGTAGTGATTCCTGTTGTTCTGCGGCAATAGTTTTTTTTGGCCCTATATACATTTGTTTTATCGTCGCAAGGCAATCCTGCGGTTAATACGTCGTGAGCTTGCAAAACTTGAACTTTTTCCTGATATTTACAATGAAGAAAAATCGTGAGCGGACCATCAGAAAAAACAGTTTATCCATCAAAAAGTTACGTGCGTTATAAATGTTATATCTTCTGCACTTAATAAGGGGATGACCCGAATCCTGAATTACAATTCTTCTTCTGGAGGTTGGTATGAAATGGGAAATTTTATTTAAAATATTTAGGAACTTCTGTTTATTAACTCTTTTTACGGCTATTATTAAAACCAGTGTTTTTGCACAAGTTAACACCGAAGCCATGCGCAAATCCGAATTGAAAGAAGGCTTCACATCCACAAATTCGTTTAATATTCAGCTAACAAAGGGAAATTCTGATTATGTCATTTACAAAGGACAGGTCAGGTTAGATTTTATAAAAGGAAGATACCACTCTTTTATCATCTCAAATCTAAAACATGGTGAACAAAAAAACAAAAAGTTTATCAACAAAGGATTTATCCACCTCCGCGGCGTACAATCTTTTAATAAAATGATTTCTGCTGAAATATTTGGGCAAATTGAATATGATGACTTTATCAAATTAAAAAGGAGAAAACTGGGCGGCGCTGGTTTACGATTATTACGTCTTAAAAAACCAGGGTTGCTAACGGTTCATATTGGAATTGGCGCAATGAAAGAAACAGAAATATACACAATATCCACAGAAGGAGAAAAAGATTTATTAAGATCAACAAATTATTTGACAACAAATTTCTCTCTCAATAAAATTGTTAATCTTTATGTAACCGGGTACTATCAAGTAGATGTCCAATCCTTTTCTGATTATAGAATTTTATTTGATGGTGGACTATCCATTAAGTTGTTTAAAAATTTAATCTTCACTACAAATGTAGCCTACCGTTTTGATAATGAACCATTGCCTGGAATTAAAACTTATGATGTTAATTTGTTAAATGGGATTAGTTTGAGGTTTTAGGAAAATCTTGGTTAGTAAACCGCCAAAGCGGTTATTTAGTTTCCTGGTCGGTTAGTATATCACCTCAATACATAGTCTGCATTCCATAAATTACTAAGGTAACTATGCAGGAATTGTGGTGTTCGTTCAAAGGAATATTTTGAAGCATCATCCTGATTTATTAGGGTATTTATCAGACAATCCATTTATGCTTGTTAACCGCTTCAGCGATTTTGCATAATTATAATATCTTCTTTGCCTCCTCAAAATCTTTCAGTGAAACTGTGCTGCCATGCGTTATACCAAATAGTGACACTGATTTTTTCTCAATGATTGATGATTCAGTTTTGTTTTCAATTAAGAATTGTAAAAATTTTTTTGCTGTTTTTATTTCAGCTTTTGGTATTTTATACGCTAAATCTATTATTTCCTCCACTTGATTCATTTTAATTTCCTCCTAAATTTTATAATGTATCTTTCTCTTTTAAGATCCCTTACAATAAACTCTAACTCATAGAATATTCACCATTTATGCTTCACTTTTTCAAATTTCGATGATAGTAAAATATATAAAAACAATATCATTCTGTTAAGGAATTTAATTTTTTAAATATATTTTTAAAATATTTTGAAACTTTACTGTATATATACAGTATATACAGTATGAACATTTGAATAGGTAAAGACATGCTATTACATTTAACAGAAAAAACAGAAGAACCATTACACAATCAAATTTCACGGCAATTAACTCATAAAATTATTGAAGGTGATTTGCTCGATGGCGCCGAACTTGATTCCATTCGCAAATTGGCAACATCACAGCGAGTCAGCATTAATACGGTGAAACGTGCTTATGAAGTACTTGAGCAGGATGGTTTAATTATTTCTGAATCAGGCAAAGGATTTTACGTGGCAAGCCTTACCCCAGAGCAAAAGCAAAAAAATTCTTTGCAGCGGCTTTGGGGAAGCCATTCCATGTTAAATGTTGTTGAAATCTTTTCCAATGAAAAACGTCGCATTGATGAAGAACTGGCAATGGCACGGCAGATTCAAGCTGGCTTGCTTCCAAAAGAACTGCCTAATAACGAAATGTTCTCTATTGCAGCCTATTCTTCCCCATCCAAAGTTGTTGGAGGTGATTTTTATGATTACATTCCCATTGATAAAAATCGTTTCGGAATCGTGATTGCAGATGCCTGTGGAAAAGGTATACCAGCAGCAATGCTCATTTCTCAAATCCAGGCAATGATAAAAAGTGAATTAAATAATGGAAATGATATCGAGGCAACTTTGCAGCATTTAAATCAACAAGTTGTAAGCTATACACCAAAAGACAAATTCGTAACTTTATTTTTTGGTATTTATAATTGTGGAACTGATGAATTTGAATATTCAACTGCAGGACACGAATATCCCATTGTAACCCGAAGTGGTGGAAAATTTGAACGACTTCAATCAGGAGGTCCGGCTTTGGGTATTATAGAAAATGTTTCTTTTGTAATGGGGAAAATTAAACTTCACCAGGGAGATTCGATTGTCTTTTTTACTGATGGTGTGACTGAAACGATGAATCCTAATAAAGAAATGTATGGTATTGAGAGGCTTTGTAAATTGCTGGTAAAGAATAATTGTTTTTCTCCCGATTCAATGATAGAAAAAATACTTGATGATCTTGGAAAATTTAGTGTTGATGAAAATGGATTGGATGATCGGACGTTTTTGGTGATGACAGTAAATCAATTGTCAATTGACAATTAGAAAGAGGTAACGAAATGCTTTTACACCTAACAGATCTATCAGACGAACCATTACAAAGCCAAATCTCCCGCCAGATCAGGGCAAATATTTTAGCGGGAGAATTAACAGCTGATTCTTCTTTGCCATCGATCAGGGCAATGGCAAGGGAACAGCACGTGAGTGTTATCACAGTTCAGCGAGCTTACGAACATTTACTGCGCGAGGAATTAATTCACTCGCGGCGAGGCAAAGGATTTTTCGTCTCCAATGTTTCAAAACAGAATAAAAAGGAAATCTCCAAGCAGCGGCTGATGGATAATTTAGAAAGACCATTGATCGCTGCAATTGATGAAGGACTTCCGGCTCCCGAAATCATCAAAATTGTAAAAAAAATAATCGAGAAAATAAACAATCAAAAATAAATTTAAGGAGTTATACAATGACAAATGCATTTGAAATCAAAAGCCTGGTTAAAAAGTATCCTGATTTCCAATTAGGACCGCTTGATTTAACTTTGGAACCGGGAACGGTGCTTGGTTACATCGGCCCGAATGGTTCGGGGAAAACTACCACTTTGCACTGCCTGGTCGGTCTTGTCAAAGCAGAAGCAGGTGAAATGAAAATATTTGGCATGCCAAATAATCCAAACAAGCCAGACTGGAAATTGGACATCGGTTATGTGGGCGACGTTCATGTTTTTTACGAAAACTGGACAGGTGCAAAAAACCTGAAATTCTTAAAACAATTTTATCCCAACTGGTCTGATGAACTGGTGGCTGATCTGGCAAAACGATTTGAGTTACCTTTGGATAAAAAAGCCAAAGCGCTATCCGGTGGTAACCGCGTTAAATTATCATTGGTATCTGCATTGGCTCACTCACCCAAATTGCTGCTGCTTGATGAACCAACATCAGGTCTCGATCCTGTGGTGCGCACTGAAGTTTTGGACGTATTGTTTGAAGTTTTAGAAAGCGGCGAAAGGGCAATTTTCTATTCTACTCATATTTTAACTGATATAAGCCGGCTTGCTGATGAATTGGCATTTCTGAATGAAGGTCAAATTTTGCAACGAAGCACAAAAGACGACCTCACCGATTCATGGCGGAAAATCACGTTTAAATTAAAAAAAGAAGTATCAAAAATCGAATCAACAGTCAACCATCTTGTAGAAGGTTCAGATCATCAAATTATCAGTTCTAATTTTGAAATTACTTTGAAACAACTACAAGAACATGGCGCTGAAAATATTCAGGATAACAGAATGAGTATTGATGAAATTGCCGTTCACATTCTTCGCGAGGGTAAAAATGGGAAAAATTCTTAAAGCAGAGTTCGCCTACAACATCATGGCTATTCTACTTGCTTACACAATTATATTGATATCATTTTTCGTTGCGCTCAATGGCAGTATGGAAAATATCCATGGACTGCTTACGGTTGCTTTTATTGCTTTTTTTATTTCCATTGGTATTATGGGATCAGAAAGTGATAAAGAAAAACGAGATCGGTTTCTAACATCATTACCAATTCCATTAAAAAAATACAGCATTGCACGGTTGTTATTTGTTATTTTCTATCAGTTAGGAATTTTCTCGATTATAATTCTTTTTTATTTGGTGAAAGTAACTACGGAAAATGTTTCAACTCTTTGGGAAATAGTGATAATGAATTGTTTCAGTCTAATCTTTATCAGCTTGTTTATCATTTTTAGCGATTTGAAATTTTATCGTTCAAAATATTATCGATACTTTTTTTTGTTCGTTGTGCTAATTATCGCAGCACTATTAATCACTGGAATGGCGTATCATGTTATTCCACCTGTTCTAGAACTTGGACAAAATTTTCCAAAAACTTTTTTGGATGCTACAATTTTTAATATCATTTTTTTGGCAATGTATTATATATGCTTTATTGTTTATAATAAACGCAATTCTTTTCTTGGGTGAAAATTTATAGTAGTAATTATAAAAGTATTTAGCTTGTATTTTCATAAAAAGGAATTAGTAATGTGGAAAATATTAAAAGCTCAAATTAGTTACAACAGAATAATCTTGTATCCCAGCTTCTTGCTGACATTAGCTGTTATTGTTCCTTTTATCGTTCAAGGTTGGGAAGTCCCGGAAAAAAGTTACCCTGCATTACGAGCTGTATTATTCGCAATGACAGCTGTCATTTTCCTTTCGAGTTCCGTAAAAAATGTAAAAGAAAAACGAGATCGCTTTTTTCATAAATTACCACTCAATCTTTGGGAATTAGGCGCCGCTCGTTTGTTTTTTGTACTTTTGTTCTGGTTCAGTTTAATGGTGTTAGTCTGTATAACATTTGTAATAAGAAACTCAATTTTTAATTACACATATTTCTGGGATTTATTATCCCAAACAGGATTTATTATATTCATGATTGGTGCCGTATTTTTTGTTAGAGATATTGCTTTCGTCTTCAATTTTAAAAATAAGAAAATATTTCCTGGGATTTTGAATTTTGTTGTAATTTTTGGTGGTTACATTTTATTTATGTTTTTTGTAGTATCTCAAAATGCATTGGATGAGTCTTCATCGCTATTTTTTGCAAAAACAAAATTCGGCAAATTTATAAGTTCTTTTCCTGGCGCAGTTTTATTTTTAATGATAGGTTCATTGACGTTGTTTTTAAGCCTTTTTGTTTTCTCCAGGCGAAAAACATTTACTGAATAAATTATTTAGATTGGAAAAATTATGTGGCACATATTTAAAGCAGATTTAATGAACAATAAATTAATCTTGATTATCCCATGTGGATTCGTTCTCTTTGGAATGATAATCAATGTCGCACTTGGATGGCAAAACGTTGAATTGGATCTGCCAGGTGTAAGGTCGTTAATGACAACTGCTATCATTGTATTGATAATATTTAACTTTATTAAATATATTCAGGAAAAAAGGATTCGCTTGATTTCTATTTTACCCCTTTCAATTATTAAGGTGGCATTGTCGCGACTTCTATACATTGTTTTTATTTGGACAAGTTTTATGGTTTTATACTGGATTAGTTTATCGACTGCCAAACCCTATCGTTCCAATATAATTTTTTGGGATACACTTTCAGTTACAGGACTTATCTTGTTTGTTAATACATTTCCATTTTTTTTTCGCGATTTCAATTTCTGCTTCAAAGAAAAATATAAAGCAGTAATTCTCTCTATTCTTCTCGTCTTAATGTTCTTTATTGGATATATATTAATATTTTCTTTCGGTATTAGTGAATATTCCTGGAAAATTTTTCAGCCATTACTGCCTTTGCGAAAATGGCTGGTAAGTGTTTCTTCCACATCAATCGGAGCTATCATTTTTATTTTGATTGGGTTAGGCTTTTCAGTACTTAATATTTTAACTTTTGTACATCGGAAATCATATATAGAATAATGGAGATAATATGTGGCGATTGCTCATAACAGAACTAATTTATTACAAAATAGTATTTCCATACATTTTTTTTATATCATTTATAGGATTCATTAATTTACACAATGCACCAATTCTCATAAAAAATTATCCATCAAAAGAACAACTTGGATATGTTTTCCTGGCTCACATGCTCGTATATTTTATGACAGGTCTCTTTGCTTTATTTTTAATGAGAGAAAGAAAAATCCGGTTTTATATTCCATTGCCACTCCCGATTCAAAATATTTGGCTGCTGCGATTTCTCATTTATCTAATTTTTTGGTTGAGTATCGTGATTGTTTTTTCAATTTTCAATTGGGCATTTGATTATCTTTCTTTTAATAAATATACAATTTTATACCTGTGTTCACAAACAGCCATTGCTGTTATTATCATTTCAATAGTTTTTCTATGGAAAGATATTTCTGTGTCACTTGGGAACAGAAAATTTTTGTACCATATCTCTTTAAAAAAATTGATTGGTTTTTTGGGATTTTTGATTATTCTCTTTTTTGTTTGCACAACGATTTGGCTGTCAAAACAGAGTTATGAAATACAGGGCGACTTTAAAAGATTTCATGATTTTTTAGCGTGGATGTTTCTTTCAGAATTTAGTACAATATTTTTTGCCGTTTTAGGATTGGGATTGGCAGTAATGGAAATGTTTACCTTTAAAAATCGGAAGTCGTATGTTGAATAATTTGTCCACACGGATCAAAAACCCACACGGATTTTTTTATCTTTCTTCTGTGTGGGTTTTTGATCCGTGTGGGCAATTCTTGGAGATAAAATGTGGCGAATAATTAAAGCGGAATTCAGTTATGATATATTCAAAATAATAGTGATCTTTTTATTTTGTATTGCCTGTTTTATAACAATTTGGTACGGCGTCAAATGGGAACATAACAGGGCGCCGATGATAATGCTTATCATGTTAGTTGGAACGATTGGATTGAGTTTTATAAATGAGAAAACCAGGCTGTTGCAAAAAAGGGATATTATGTACCTGACTTTGCCAATAGCCTCTCGAAAAATTGGTATTATCCATTTGTTGGTTCCGCTTATTAGCTGGGTAAGTGTTGTACTTGTACTTTTTATAAGTTCACTGTTAATCCAACCGTTCACCGAGAAAATTTTAACGACACCATCAATATTACAATTACTCACTTTAAATGGCTTAATTCTATTTGTGATTGCAGCATATTTGTTACACCGTGATTTAAAGGCGGTTTTTATTAAGCAATCACAAAAGACGATTGTATTTTTTATTTGGCTGATTTCTTATGTTGCAGCTTTTTTGCCTTTTTATATTGTTACTGATTTCGGTGGCGCCTTTGGGGAAAATACGCCTTTGCAACACATTTTATTAAAATTATCTGTTTCACCGATTTGGATTAATGTGCTTGGTCTGATTATTTCGGGGATTAGTTTGCATATTTTCTTTAATCGAAGGTCTTATGTTGATTCGTGATCTGAAAAAATATCACTTAAAAAAATAACAAAATGATTTGTGACAACTTGTCCGCCCTCTTTTTGGAGGAAATAATGAGAGATGCAATGATTTGAAAATAGAAAAATAATTATTTTGCCACAAAATCTTCCAAAGGCAGTGTTTTATTTTTGATTGATCCGCAAAGTCGAATTATTTTGCCTTATTCCATCGAGAAAATAATTTCCAAACTTATTTTAAAACCTTTAATAATAATAGATTCAACAAATCCTTTTGATTCTAAACGTTGCTTCAACTCAAACCGCTGTTTAATGTTTTGAAAAACATCCACTCTTTGTTTTTTGGGATCTACAATCCAATACTCTTTAACACCGAATTGTTCATAAATTTCTTTTTTTTCAATTAGGTCATAATAAGCAGTGCTTGAAGAAAGAATTTCAATGACTAAATCCGGTGCGCCATTAATATTTTTTTCTGTAATGATATTAAGACGATCCCTGGCGATAAATAAAATATCAGGCTGCACAACATTTGTTTTATCGAGTACAACATCTGTTGGAGCATCGAATATTCTGCCCAATTTATGATTTTTTACAAAGGTTCTCAATTCATATTCAAGATTTCCACTTACAGTTTGATGAATTGTGTAAGGCGCTGCAACCATAATAAGTTCTCCATTTATAACTTCATACCTTTTACAATCATCAGGAAGATTCAGATATTCTTCATAAGTATATCTTTTACGTTTAGCCAGGTAACTGGCAGCTTGCTCTTTAATTTTCATGGTAAAAACTCACTTAAGATTAGCCATTACAACATTTTTTTTTAAATATTTTTTAAACGATTTTTTCGCTTTCCTGAAAGAATGTTTTCTTTCAGTTCTTCATTCAGACTGAAATCAACTTCTTCATTTTTGATTTCATCAAGAATATTATGTGTATCATAATATGTAGCAATACGATGTTTTTCCAAAATCTCACTGCCCATAATCTTATTTTCTACAATTTTTCTTATACTACTAATTTGTTCTGTAAAAATCAAGTAGTTTATGTTGAAATTAAAAATATGGACGACAAAACAATTTTTTAATTATTTTGTCGTCCATTATTTTGTTTTTAATTATGCACAACCTAGTCATTCCTGCAACTTCAGGACTTCTTAAAAAATAACAACGTACTTACGGAAAAAAGTAATATTGTCGTAAACAGATAAAATGGAAACCACATTCCGTTATTTAGCTGATATACATCGTTGTATGATAAATTAAACATAAACGCCAAAATAAGAAGTGTTCCCGCAATTGTCGAACCGGCTGCCTGGCTCATATCCCATTCCTGTTTTTCATCTACTATTATCGATGTTTTTTTTAGTCTTATTACCATCAGCCAGTAAACCCAAACAAGCGTGTAAGGAAAGATAATTAATTCCCATAAATGCGCTTCGATAATAAATTCTTTCCATATAAAAATGCCAACCAATCCGAAAATTCCGCATGCAATACCAACAATGTTTGTTGTTATGAATATTGGAACGGTCATTTTCAATTTCTTTGCAAGTTTGGTTTTTGGTAACAGCCAAAAACAGAGTGCAGCCAGCAGTAGTACTACAACAAGAACTATTTTAATAATTGATTCAAGCATGATAACCTCCTAAAAAAATTGATATGTTTTGTCTTGTGACTCTTCATCGATGATATAAAAAATATCATCGACTTTCTTGTCAAAAACACGGGCAATTTTTAGCGCCAACAATGTTGATGGTACAAATTTTCTTTTTTCAACCGAGAGAATTGTCTGCCGTGTTACATCCACCCGTTTTGCTAATTGTTCCTGGGACATTTCTCCCATATCAAACCGGCATCGGCGAATAAAATTTCCAAGTTTCAATTTATCACCTCCTTCTGTGGTTATTGGTGAATGGTGATTAATTTTTTAAATTTATTGATTTTTTGGACACTAACCAATGATGTCCGTTTTTTTTTACTTTTTGTCAAGCTAACTGTACTCAATATACAGTATTTATATTGTATTGTCAAGTCTTTTTTACTTTTTGTTTATTTTTTTTTCTTTTTGGACAATTTTAAAATATTGATAAATTATGAGTGAGTGAAGTTTTTGCTGTAAGTTTAAATGATGATTTAATAATTGAATACAATTTTTTCCTCGATTAAGGAAGAATTTTTTGAAAGACTAATAATAATATATCAATTTGGTTTACGAGCAGCATGTCTGATGGTATGAAATAAAATTTTATTCCCTTTTATAGTAAAAAATATGTTATAGCGATCGACATGAAGAATTCTACATCCTTTAGATCTTAAGCGAGGATAATATTGAGGAGCAGCAGGATCGGATTGTGGAAAATGTTTTAACCTTTCCTCTTTCTTTAAAAATTTCTTCTAAAAACCTTTAGCATCTGCATGTTGAAAAATATTTTTATATTGGATAATTTCTTCCAATTCACTGGAAAAAGTTTCTGAGTATATTAATTGATAACTCTTCACAATTTTCAATTATTTTAACAGATTATTGATCGAGGAGTTTAATTCTTTGTGTGTCAAGTAATTGCCGTTTTCAATTTCCTGCTTGGACTTCTCAACGGCTTTATAAATGTCAGCTTCTTCTTTTAACAAAATATATTCATTGAATTCTGTAACTTGCACTCCATTTTTAAACTGCGCCACCAATTCAAAATCATCACAAAAATAATCACTATTACAAAAATGCGCCGGTGTAGTAACCTCAACATCAGTTCCGTTATATTTCTCTATTTTCTTTTGCGACCATTTCTGCGGATTCATCTCATAAAAAAGCCATTTTCCGGGACGTGATTCCTCTGTTTTTATATTTTTTAAATAAAGGTATTCAAATGCAGCGCGTACGCCAACGCTGCAAACTTTTTTCTTCCTTCCCAGGTCAAACAATTTATACCGGCGCTGATGACCATAACCGAGTAAAGAGTTAAGGGCAATATCCACAATTTGACCGATATCATAATTTTCACCAGCGAGTTCAGTGGCTGCTTTTTTTAATGATTCAATATCTTCCGAAGTCAATTCTTTTAACTGAAGGCGGTAAATGAACATTTCAGATAGACAATATTCTTTGAGCGGTTTAAATATCGCCCGGGGCATCTCCACGGAAAAAGTATTTTTTTTATCCAAATAAAGCATGGCATGGGTTGACCGCCAGTTTGAATTCCCGCCAAAAAACCGGCGGTGCTGCAACTGAATTCCATAATGAATAATAGCTGACCAGAACTGCCACCATTTGTGTGTGCCAACCGAAGTTACCACATCGCCAGGTTGAATAAAATTTAGAATATTTTCGCAGGCAGAATTAACTAATTCACTGTTGTTATAATCAATTTTTGCACTCATTATTGTTTCTCTAACAACTATACCATTTCTTTAAGCTTTTTCTTTAAAACCTTACCAGCTTCGTTCTTCGGAAGTTCTTTAATGAATATAATCTCCCCGGGCACTTTATAATGAGGTAATAAATTCGCACAAAATCTCAATATGTCATTAGTGTCTAATTCCTTTTCAGTAGAATGAACTACAAAAGCTTTAATAGCCTCTCCAAAAAATTCGTCGGGAACTCCAATGACTGCTGCCTCTTGTACTCCAGGATACGTATGTAGAACTTCCTCAATTTCAATTCCACTCACTTTATAGATTCCACTTTTGATAAAATCTCGTTTTCGACCGGTTACGAAAAGAAATCCTTCCTCGTCTTTAAATCCTAAATCTCCTGTATAATACAAACCATTTTTCAGGACTTTTTCAGTTTCTACCGGATCGTTCCAATATCCCAACATTATATTGGAGCCTTTAGCAACGATTTCACCTTCCTTCCCAAAACTCAACTCTTTTTCATTTTCACCTAACACCTTTAACTCGACATTCGGGATCGGTTGCCCAATAGATTTGATTTTATCAGATCGTTTTGTAAGATTAAAATAGGAGAGCCTTGCCGACGCCTCTGTTGCTCCATACATTATATAAATATTTTTATCGGGAAAAATCTTGAGCAGTTTCTCCTTATTTTTTTCAGGCATGTGCCCTCCTGCCTGTGCAATAAAGCGAAGGGCAGGAAACTCCATATCATAAATAGCAGATTTATTCAACAATAAAGCATAGGTGGAAGGAACCCCGGCAAAACCTGTAACATTTTCCTCTATCATTCTTTCTAATACTACATTAGGATATGCAAATCTATTATCAATTACTACCATTCCGGAAACTGCAAAGTGAGTATTTAACAAAGACTTACCAAAAACATAATAAAACGGCAAAATAACAAAACATCGATCTTTAGAAGAAAGTTTCATATACGAAACGATGGAAATTGTATTTGAGACAATATTGAGGTGAGTTAGCATTGCTCCTTTAGGCTTACCTGTACTTCCGGAAGTGTACATAATTGATGACAAATCCATGGCTATAACTTTTATTGCCGGACGATTTGTATTATATGTTGAGTATATGTCAGAAAGATTAAAATAATTATCATTAATATGTTTTTTAATAATATTCATATTTTCATCCATAGCAATGAATTTACAAGGAATTGATGTTGTCTTAAAAACAGGCATTATTTTTTCAACGAAAAGACTTTGAGAAATCAAAACTTTCGCACCACAGTCAGTTATTATCTCTGAAATCTCTTTTGATTCAAGTCCTGTATTCAAAGGGACAACAACACATCCGGTCTTTAAGACACCATAATATGCACAAATATAATCAGCAGAATTCTTGAGCAGTATAGCAACACGATCGCCTTTATTACAACCGATATTCAGTAACCAATTTGCTATACTGTTAGCTCTACATTCAATTTCACGATAAGAGAATCTTGATTTTTCAGTAACAACAGCATCTGCATTTGGATTAAGATCGACACTTCTTTCAAGAAATTGATGTACCAGGTATGGCGATGTAACTAATTCATGAGCCTTATGGTAATTGAGCATCATTATAGCCTTGTTTTTTATTTTATTCTATAATTCTGATTACAATTCATTTATTGATAATATAGTTAAATAATTTTAGCTTGTCAAGTGGGAAATTAAGTAATTACGAATTGCGAAAATCACAGCGAATCAAAATAAGTGAAAATTGTGGTATAAACAGAAACAAAATAAGACGACTACATCAATTCAAATAATAATTAATTTTTTTGTTGACTTTGTGATTTAAAATCTGTATTTTCAGCGCAATTAATTTATATTTTCAACACATAAATATTGCAGGTAAATATCGTTGAAGATGTAAATAACGCGGTATGAATTTGGTCAAATAATTTTATTAAAGATAATTGCAGGATTTCATTTACTGATCTCACTGTAAAAATATTATTGTACAATTTCAAGTTTCTGCCCAATCATTATTATGGCAGTCCGCCCCGGTTCTGCTTTTATGATTGGGCTTTTTTTTTATTATACTAGTCAAGGGTTAAAATGTAACTATCACATAAACTATTTTTCTAAAATGAATGATCTATCGAATTTAGTGCATGGCACAAAGAGCAAAGCGCATAGCTGAAAAATGCTCTCTTTGCACTATGCGCCACGCGCTTTGCAAAAAGTGAAAAAAATTTTTACTATTGAAAAATAATATTTTATATGTTACAAACCAGGCATAATCATGTAAGGAAACATTATGGCAACATTTGAAGAAATAGGAATAGAATCTGAATTATTAGAAAGTATAAATGAACTTGGTTTTGAAAATCCTATGCCAATTCAGGAAAAAGTAATTCCGGTTTTATTAAAACAGAAAAAAGATATCATTGCATTGGCGCAGACCGGAACCGGTAAAACCGCGGCTTTCGGATTACCTTTAATTCAGTTAATTGACCTGCAATATAAAAGAACCCAGGCGCTTATACTATCACCAACCCGTGAGTTGTGTTTGCAGATCACGAATGATTTGAAAAATTTTGCAAAACACATTCGAGGATTAAATGTCGTCGCTGTATATGGCGGCGCTGATATCGACAGGCAGGTTCGTGCTGTGAACAAAGGCGCACACATTATCGTTGCAACTCCCGGTAGAATGGACGATTTGCTAAACAAAAGAAAAAAAATTGATATTTCTGCCATTGAAACGGTAGTACTGGATGAAGCTGATGAAATGTTAACAATGGGATTTAAGGATGAATTAGACGCAATTCTTGAGCAAACACCGGAAACAAAAAATACGCTGCTGTTCTCTGCCACAATGCCACCTGAAATTAAACGAATTACTAAAAATTACATGACCGATCCATTGGAAATATCAGTTGGCGAACGTAATGTTGGAGCGGAACATGTCGATCATATTTGTTACCAGGTTCATGAGAAAAATCGCTATTTAGCATTAAAACGAATTGTTGATTATTTCCCGAATATTTACGGGATCATTTTTTGCCGAACCCGGGAAGAGACCAAACAAGTCGCTAAAAAATTAATGCATGATGGTTATAATGCGGACGCGTTACATGGTGACCTTTCACAGGCGCAGCGGGAATCGGTTATGCAGAAATTTCGCATAAAAAATCTTCACCTGCTAACGGCAACAGATGTTGCAGCCCGCGGGCTCGATGTAAAAGATTTAACACATATTATCAATTATAACCTTCCTGATGAAGCATTAATTTATATTCACCGAAGTGGCAGAACCGGACGGGCAGGACAACGGGGGATTTCCATAATTATTTCAAATTTACGTGAAAAGCTTAAAATCTCGAAAATCGAACGCCTATTGAGGAAAAAGTTTGCTATTCATCCTGTGCCAACAGGACGGGCTATTTGTGAAAAACAGTTGCTTAATATTGTTGATCGCCTGGAAAAAATTGAAGTTGACCACGACGAAATCGATAGCTTTCTACCTGCTGTTTATGAAAAACTGGAATCCCTTAACAAAGAAGAATTAATCAAACATTTTGTTGCATTAGAATTCAATCACTTTTTAGACTACTATAAACGCGCAGACGATTTGCTGACTCCTAAAAAAAGCGATGAAGAAAAACCGAAACGATCAAGAAAAAGTGAAAGATCAGATAATCGCCTTGATAGACGTTCATCAAATCGAATGGATAGTCGTTCACGACGCTCCACAGTTGAAGAAGGCTTTACCCGGTTTTATATTAATCTTGGTGAAAAGGATAAGATAAAACCACTAGATCTTATTGGATTAATTAACAGGAGTACGCGAGGCAGTAATTTAAATATTGGAAAAATTGACATTCTCCGAAATTTTTCATTTTTTGAAGTTGATGAATCATATACAGATGATGTACTTAATGGTTTCAAAAATATAAAATTTAATAAAACA
>JADHVV010000113.1 GCA_016783825.1 Candidatus Zhuqueibacterota bacterium
AATATGATATGAGAGTAGGATCAAATTTCCTCTTGATAAAATCCGGGATCATATCCATTGGTCCTGGACGGTACAGTGCGTTCATGGCAATGAGATCGCCAATATTCTGAGGTTTTAACCAGCGCAAGTTATCCCGCATTCCAGCGCTTTCAAACTGGAAAACGCCAACAGTTTCTCCGTTACCAAAAATATCCAATGTTTTTTGATCATCCAGGGGAATACCTTCCAGGTCTAATTCAATGCATCTTTTCTTAAGATTTTTTAAAGTGTGATCCATTACTGTTAAGGTTCGCAACCCAAGAAAATCCATTTTCAGTACGCCAGTCCTTTCCAGGGATTTCATATCATATTGTGTTGTCGCATCAGCCTGACCTGATTTTGCTAACGGTGTATAGTTTGTCAGTTCTTCAGGCGTAATCACAACACCGGCGGCGTGAGTTGAAGCGTGTCTTGAAAGACCTTCCAATACTTTTGAATACTCGATGAGTTGGCTATAGGCTTCATTCTTTTTAACAAGTACTCTTAATTCCTCAACTTTCTCAAGGGCTTTGTCCAATGTAATACCAAGTTCTGCCGGAATTAATTTGGCGATTTTGTCAACTTCATCTAAATTCACATCCAATACTCTTCCAACATCCCGGATAACACCGCGAGCAGCCATACTTCCGAATGTGATGATTTGTGTAACATTTTCTTTACCGTATTTTTCCCTGACATAAGCAATAATTTCCTCACGGCGTTCATAACAAAAATCAATATCAATGTCCGGCATACTAACACGGTCCGGATTTAGAAACCGCTCGAACAGCAGACCATATTCCATAGGATCAATATTCGTAATGCCCAGGCAATAGGATACCAGGCTTCCTGCGGCAGAGCCACGCCCGGGTCCCACCGGTATCTGTTTGCTGCGGGCATAATCGATAAAATCTTTTGTGATTAAAAAGTAACCGGCGTATCCCATTTTTTCGATTATCCCCAGTTCATGATCCAGCCGTTCCTGCAATTCAGTTGTGATCTCCGGATAACGTTCCTTTAAGTTAGTCTCTGTTAAATTGCGAAGATATTCATCGAGAGACAAATTTCCAAACTCAGCCGGCACATCAAAGCGAGGCAAATGAATTGTTTGTAAGTCAATTTCAAGGTTGCATTTTTCAGCTATTTTCACCGTATTGCTGATTGCCTCGGGGAAATCCTTAAATAGTTCAACCATCTCTTCGGGCGATTTAAAATAGACTTGATCGGTCGTCAGTTGCATCCTCTTTTCATCTTTTAACGTTTTTCCTGTTTGCAAACACATTAGTACTTCATGGGCTTTTGCATGTTCGCGTTTCATGTAATGGATGTCGTTCGTTGCAACAAGCGGTATTCCTGTTCTTTGGTGTAATTCAGCCATCCCTTTTACAACTATTTCTTCTTCCGGGATATCGTGTCTTTGAATTTCCAGAAAAAAATCTTCACCAAATATTTCCCGGTATTCCAACGCTGATTTTTCTGCATCATTAATATCGCGGCGTAAAATTTTTCGAGCCACTTCACCCTTTAAACAAGCAGAAAGTGCAATGAGTCCTGCTGAATAATTTTTCAAAACGTCTTTATCAATTCTTGGTTTATAATAAAAACCTTCCAGGTAACCTATTGAAACCAGCTTCATTAGATTTTTGTAACCGGTATTATCTTTTGCCAATAGAATTAAGTGGTACGATGTATCAGTCTGTCCTTTCGATGAAGTCTTTTCAAGTCGACTGCCAGGCGCAATATACACTTCAGACCCAATAATGGGTTTCATGCCTTCATCTTTCAACTGTGTGTAAAAATCAATCGCTCCAAACATATTGCCATGGTCGGTAATCGCCAACGTATTCATTTTATATTCTTTACACTTGTTTATCATATCTTCAATGCGGCATGCGCCGTCTAACAAACTATATTTTGTATGGTTGTGAAGATGAATAAATGCTGCCATAATTTTAATGTCCTGATTAGTAATAAAAGTACATGATGTTTTCAAAGGGGTGTAAGGCATTGCTGCTGGTGCAAATAATTTTTGATTGGAGAACTGTTGAACTCTCAACTTACTACGCCTTTACCGGAAAGGCAAAAATTTATAACGGTTTAATTTTTGTAGAATAAACATTGCAGATTATAACTTGAATTATTCATCCCGACTCGTTGGGATATTTCCATAAAAGATAATGCGGGATAAAAAATAAGGTGGAAAGCAATTTGAACTTTCCACCTTTTATTCTTAAAGCTGTCTTAAATAGCGATAAGCTCTTGAAACATATTCACTTGAAGCAAAAGCGCTCACCAGCCAATCCAGTTCAGACTGTGCGTGCTGAACTTCCCCAAGCTTCATGAATGCTAAACCAAGCATTATTTGCGCATCATCTTTTTTGTCTGCCGCATCGTACGCGCCAACCTTTGTAAATTCAGCGATTGCCTGGTAATAGTCACCCTGCGCAAAATAACATTCTCCAATCCAGTATTGGCAATTATCAGCCAATGAATGACGTTGATTTATCTGTAACAACTGGCGGAAGCGATTTACTGCCTGACGATAGCGATGATCATGAAAAAATCGCTGCGCCTTCCTGTATGCGATTTCAAAATTACCAATTGCATCATCGATAAATGGATTCATTGAACTTTCTACATCCATTGAAGCGTAGGACGGTTGACCATCTGAAAAAGACGTCCGAGTTATTGAACGATTGAGTTCCTTTGCCGGCGAAAATTGTGACTCCATCTCTGCTATTTGTAGATCGTATCTTTGCAGCTCTGATTGCAGACTTTCCTGTACATTTGTTCTTTCAGTAAGCTTCTGCTCTAAAGAAAATATTTGGTCTTTTAAACCATTATCTGCCTGGCTATTATCCGAAGCTAAAGCTTCCGTTTGCTGCATTTCGCTTTCGTTATATTCAGGAACTGCTATTTCCTTTGGCTGATCCAAAGGCTGATCTTCAGTGTATTTTGCTTCTTCACCAATTGCCAAAAGGCCAAGCAGTTCATCCATGCTTTCTTCTTCGGTGGTTGCGTTTGGTTGTTCTGATGTCCAATCATCACCGGCTTCATTCAGCAGCGCATCAAGCTCATTATCATTTGAAGCAAAGCCATTATCACCTGTAACAAGCTCGGTTGTATTATTGGGTTCTGTATTATCCGTTTCCGAAAACAGGTCGTTTGTTTCACCCAGATCTATTTCATCACCACCTTCATTTAACAAACTGAGCAGATCCGAATCTGAGTTCATTCCACCGTCACCCTGGAGCATTGAATTATTTGTATCGATCCTGGGAGCTCTGCCCATGCAAAGCATAAATAATCCAAAACTTACTACGATGAGTGAAACAATGGATGAACGAATGAGTTTTCTTGAGTTGTCCATTTTAATTTCCTCCTGAGTTTTTTAAAATTAAATTAATTATTTTTATTTGTTATTTCGTTAATTATAATCACAATTTTCCTTGACTCAAACCACTTGTTGTGATGGGTAGGAGTCGCAAAAATTGCTCCACAAGAATTGTTTTTATATTTCACTTAACAGGAACGGAAACATCACTTTAGTCAACTGTTTGTTTTAATTGAAATTTTGAAAGAAAGTATTGTTTCAAAAAAATAGAAATGAAAATCCAAACTCCGCAAATGATCGCATATTTTTGTCTCATTGTGGACTGATGTCCGATTTTTTTGCATCTTCAATAAGTTCCCGGGCGCTGTTTATTTGCGTCTCGGTGAGAAATTCTCCGCCAAGTAATTTGGCAATTTCGGTTGCTTTTTCTTCATCCCGCAATTTACGAATGAGTGTTCTGGTTGACTTATTTTCACTGACTTTCTCAACAACGTAATGAAAATCTCCGACACTGGCAATCTGCGGTAAATGTGTGATACAAATAATTTGATGCGTTTTTGATAACCGCCTCAAACTGAGCCCCACTGCCTGTGCAATGCGACCGGAAATTCCGATATCGATTTCATCAAAAATCAAAACAGGAATTTTATCAATTTTTGCTAATGATGATTTCAAAGCTAACATGATCCGCGATATTTCACCACCGGATGCCACCCGCGCCAGTGGTTTGATGTCTTCACCGGGATTCGCCGCAATAAAAAACTCCACGATATCGATGCCAAGATTTGTGGTCTTATAACGAACGCCGGCTCCCTCCACAACACCATTTTCGTCCGGAATATTTTCTATTTTAATGGAGAATTTCGCTTTGCTCATTCCTAACCCGGCGAGATGCTCCAAAACCAACTTTTCCAGTTCAAGCGCTGCTGCTTGTCTTTTCTGTGAAAGTGAAAAACACAATTGACTTAATTTTTCAACTTGTTTTTCGACCTCTGTTTGTTTGTCCCGAATCGCTGTATCGTGATTTTCAATTAATTGTAATTCTTTTTCAATACTCTCTTTGTATGTTATTATTTCATCTGTTGTTTTGTTATATTTTCGTTTCAAAAATGAAAATTGTCCCAGCCGCTCCCGAACAGCTGCCAATCGTTCGGGATTCATTTCTACATTTTGCAAATAACTCTGCATAAATTTGGCAATTTCCTGAACAGCAACCTGGGCAGCTTCACAATCCTTCCTGATATTATCTAATTTAGGGTCTATTTGAGAAAGTTCCTCAAACTTCATCAACGACTGAGAAAGGTTATCAAAAATCGAATTCTCTTTGTCATATAAATTTTCAGATATTTCTGAAGCTAACTGAAAAAGTTTTTCACTATTTCCCAGAAGTTTTTCTTCCCGAATTAAGTCGCCTTCCTCTCCCATTAAAGGATTGACGTTTTTAATTTCATCGATCTGGAATTTAAATAGCTCCTTTTTTTCAGATAAAATTTTTTGACGCTGTTTTAACTTTTTTAACTCATCTTTTAAAATTACATACTGGTTGAAATTTTGTTCAACCCCGGATAATAAATTATTGTAGCCGCCAAAATCATCAAGATATTTAATATGGTATTTGGTTTTTAATAACGCCTGGTGTTCATGTTGCCCATGAAGATCCACCAATAAATTCCCGATTTCAAGCAAGGTTGCATTAGTAGCCGGCGTGTCGTTCACAAAAGCCCGGTTCCTACCTGTCCCTGATGATTCTTTGCGTAAAATCAGCGAGTTATCAAAATTTTCAATTTCATTCTTTTGTAAATATTTTTGTAGTTCCGAAGTTGAATTTATTTCAAATATACATTCGGTGACCGCTTTTTGTGCACCTTTTCTCAAAGAATCTGCTGATATTTTTTCGCCAATTGCGGAACCCAGCGCATCGATCAGGATGGATTTGCCGGCACCGGTTTCACCGGTAATGATATTTAAGCCGGGTTCAAAATTAATATCAATGTTATCAAGCAGGGCAATATTTTCTACGTGGAGACTTTTTAACATATTGTTATTTTAATTATTAAACATTAATAATTCGGAATGGTTGTATCAAAATAGACAGATTTTTTCATTTAATCCTCAGATATTTCTGTTTTGAATTTTTTTGGTACTAATGTATAACAGCCATCTTCCCAACCAAATTCAATCCACTCTCCTCATTATAAATAACATAAACATAAACACCACTGGCAACAAATTCACCCGAACCGTTTTTCCCATCCCAGTGCGCCTGGGAACCAAAGATTTCATCATTTGAAATTTGATGAACGACCATTCCATTTTCTGTCATTATTTTTATGGCAACATCGTCAGCCAGCTTTAGAAATGTAAACTGGGACGAACCATCGGGGATGAATGGATTTGGTCCGGCTTGCACCTGGGACAAATCTTCTAACGGTTTCGAGTACGGTGTTTCCAGGCACGACAGTCCGTTTGTTGTGCCAATATAAACTTTCCCTGTTTCATTATCAAACCCAAATGAGGTGACATTGTCGCTCACTAATTGGCTGTTATCAGTAGAATAATGTGTTAAGGTATAGCCATCCGGCGCCAGAATACTCACACCGGCAGAAGTGCCAAACCATTTATTATTGCGAACATCCACTTCAATTTTATTTATCGAATTGCTTAAAAGTCCATATTGAGTTGCAACTGAGCCCTGGGTCCAATAGCTTAATCCACTTTCAGTGGCAATCCAGACGATGTTGTCCAAATCGATGGCAATGTCTTTTACATGGTTTGCCTCTATTCCATCTGCGGTTGTCAAAGAGCCTGTTAAATCATCATCACCTTTATACATCAGTGTATTATTATAATCAATGACGTTCACGCCGCCATCACTGGCAATCCAGGCACGATCATAACTGTCAAAATCAACAGCCCGCACAGCGCTGTTCAGCAGTCCTTCCTGCATGGTAAAATATTGCCATTCTAACTGGGCAGAGAAAACTGCAACTACTTTGTTGTTTGCAGCCGATAAATTTAAAATCCAAATATTCCCATAACGGTCTATCTTAATATCTGTAATAACAATATAATTTGGAGCGCCAATACCTTCAGATAAATGGTCTGCTTGTATTACAGTGGTAACACTATCATGTTCATCAATGACTGCTACGCCACCGCCGGTGGTACCAAGCCACTTACGATTTTGAGCATCTATCGAGATCACTTCGATGTTATTTGATGGCAAACCATTTTGCTTTGTAAATTGGCGCCAGGTTGCACCATCGTATCTAAAAACACCATCGGATTTTGTTCCACACCAAAGTACGTTATTGTTATTATCCATTGCCAAACAGTTGAATTGATTTCCTGGCGGGCCCGGGGGAGTAAATTCCGTCCATTCCTGACTTTCCAAAGAAAAATTTGCAAATCCATTTGTACTTGTGGTGCGCCGTCTGCCAACCCAGAAATCTTTATTTTCAGAAAATATCATACATTTTAGATATGCCAGGCTCGCTCCAATTTTTGTCCAGGAGCCATTTTCAGGATTCCATAAATTCAGATTACTTGTGGTCAGCGCATATAAGCTATCTCCTTTTGTATTTATGTCCTTAACATCTAACTGGGGGAGACCATCACTTTTTAAAATCCAGTTTTGGTCTTTTAGCAAAGCAATGCCTTTGTCTGTTGCAGCAAAAATAGAATCTCCAAATGCAGCGATTTTTTGGATATTTTTACTCGGCAGACCATGATTCGTTGTATAATTTGTCCAGCTTTCGGGCGCCATTAAATTTGCCAGGTCAAAACTGGACGCTGCGATTCCTGATTCAGTTGCAACCCAAATTTCTCTTCCATTCATGGTAATGCTTTTAGCTGGAATTTCCATCGGCAACTGCCAGCCTAAATTTTTGTATGTTTCTTTCACTTCCGCTTTTTTAATATCATAGAGACTCACACCGATATCAAGCGCAACCAAAAGAGAGTCGCCAAATATTTTTAGATCATAAATCGAGTGACCGATATAATCCTGCACAGATTCCCAGGTGTTGGTTTCCGGCGCAAAATTATTCAAACTTCCATCAGTAAAACCAATCCAAATTTTACCCTGGTCATCGATTTCAATTGCCTGGGCATCGATAGCCGTCATTCCATTGGTATTATTGAATTGGTGAAACGTTCCACTCGATATTTCATACCTGAACACGCCGCCATTGGTCGCGCACCAGATGTCATTTCCGTTAAGTAGAAGATCTCTAACATCGCCCTGGTTGGTAAAAGTTGTCCAGTTGCCAACCCCGGCAAACAAACTTGTATTCAGCCAAAGGGTAAAAATAATAATTTGATTAAAATATTTTTTCATAAAAAATCCATATCATAGTGTTATAATATTGTAACTACCAAGCAAAGCTTCGCATAGAACCGACAAATAACAAAAGAGGGAGACAAGGAGATGGGGCGAGAGGGAGAAAAAGCTATTTAATATTTAGGAAATTTTCTGCTTCCATATTCTCCCCATCTCCCTCACACCCGCTCTCCCACTCATTATTGAAAATATCTGAATAATTACATACTTTTTAACAATTCCGCCATTTCCATTCCGGACATTGCCGCATCCCAACCTTTGTTCCCAGCTTTAGTTCCTGCTCGTTCTATTGCCTGCTCCAACGTGTCAGCAGTAATGACGCCATAAATTGTGGGAATACCGGTTTGAAGATTTACCTGGGCAACTCCTTTTGTTACTTCGGCTGAAATGTATTCAAAATGCGGTGTGGCACCCCGAATAACAGCGCCAAGGCAAATGACCGCATCGTATTTTTTGCTTTGTGCCATGGATAAAGCTGCAATCGGAATTTCAAATGAGCCCGGCACATAGGCGATAGTTAGATCATTTTCATTCACTTCATGGCGCTGAAAACAATCAAGCGCGCCTTCTAATAATTTTGATGAAATAAATTCATTGAACCGGCTCACAACAATCCCAAACTTTTTACCTTTTCCAATTATTTTACCTTCGATGGTTTTAGGCATATTTTCTCCTGTTTTTATTAGTTTTTGGATTATCTGAATAGTTACAATAAAAATAGTTTATTGTTTTAGTTAACAAAAACTTAATAAAAATTAAAATTCATCCTGTCGATCCTGTAATCCTGTTATCCTGTCTAATTTTTATTTTACTTTCTTTACAAGATTGAAAATCAATTTAAAGATTAATTCAAGTTAATCCCCGTTCAAAATCAAATGCCCCAATTTGTCTCTCTTTGTTTCAAGATAGTGCGCGTTAACTTCGTTTGGACATATTTCCACAGGTATTCTTTCAACTATTTTCAATCCATATCCTTTGAGCCCGACAACTTTTTTAGGATTGTTTGTTAACAGCCGAATTTTTTTGATCCCTAAATCAGCTAATATTTGAGCGCCAATTCCGTAATCCCGCAGATCTGCCTTAAATCCCAACTCTTCATTCGCCTCTACTGTGTCTCTTCCGTTATCCTGCAACTGGTACGCTAATATCTTATTGGCAAGCCCGATGCCTCTTCCTTCCTGCCTCATGTACAGTACAGCGCCGCGTCCTTCTTTTTCGATCATTTCTAACGCATGATGAAGTTGATCCTGGCAATCACAGCGCAGCGATCCTAAAATGTCGCCGGTGAGACATTGTGAGTGAACCCTGACTATCACCGGGTCATCCGTGTTTACTTCACCTTTAATAATCGCCAAATGGTGATGTTCATCCACCGCGCTCTCATAAAGGTGCAACTGAAATTCACCAAATTTTGTGGGGAATTTTGCCGTTGCTTTTCGTGTCACCAATTTTTCGGTTCTATTGCGATACTCGATGAGATCGCGAATCGTTATGAGTTTCAAATTATGTTTATGCGCGATTTTTTGTAATTTGGGTACGCGCGCCATTGATCCGTCTTCATCCATAATTTCACAAAGTACACCTGCCGGATAGAGACCGGAGAGCCGCGCCAAATCCACAACTGCCTCGGTGTGTCCGGCTCTGCTTAACACGCCGCCATTTTCTGCTTTTAAAGGGAAAATGTGCCCGGGGCGCGCCAAGTCTTTTGGTTTTGCATCAGGATCGACTAATGTTTTAATTGTATGCGCCCGATCAAAAGCAGATATCCCGGTTGTGGTGTTTTTAGCTGCATCTACAGAAACTGTAAATTGGGTTCCGTGGTGCGATGTGTTATTCTGAACCATGGAAAAAATTTCCAACTCTTCAAGTCGATCTTCTAACATAGGGGTGCATATTAAGCCCCGTCCATACTGCGCCATAAAGTTAACGTTTTCCGGGGTGATCTTGGTGGCTGCCATAATAAAATCGCCTTCGTTCTCTCTATCTTCATCATCCACAACAATCAATATTTTGCCGTTTCGATAATCTTCAATCGCTTCATCAATTGTATTAAATTTTTTCATGCTTTTCTTTTTCTTTCTTTCAATGGACTATTAATAACTGTTTGGCTATTCGCTGTATTATTGTCATTCTGAACGAGGGAGGGGAATGGTGATGTTGGGAAGTGAAGAATCTCGTATTGCTTTAAAAAAAGTATGGACATTGGAGAGATTCTTCGGTCGCAAGCTCCCTCAGAATGACATTTGTAACTTTACAGTATGGTTACAACTATAATTATATTTCTTCCTTCTATCAAAATCCCTGCTGTTTTAACCAATCCGGTGTAATCTTATTTTTACTCGATTTTGAAAGGAATTGTTCAATATATTTTGCAAAAAAATCGACTTCAATATTTACCCGATCGCCAATTTTATTATATTTAAAAATAGTATTAGAATAAGTATGTGGTATCACCGCTATCTTTAACCGGTTCTCTTTTTTTTCAGCAATTGTCAGGCTAACACCATCAATGGCGATTGATCCTTTTGAAATAGCGTAAGCACTTAAGGATTGAGGAATTGTGATGTCTAAAAGGCTGCCATTCTTACCAAAATTCAGTTGATCAACAGTTCCAACTCCGTCAACGTGTCCCTGAACCAGGTGCCCACCGAGCCGGTCACTCAAACGCAGGGCGCGCTCCAAATTGACAGTACTACCATTCTTTAACTGTTGTAATGTCGATTTAACAAGCGTTTCCCATACTGCATCGGCAAAAAAACTATCTTCAGTAATTTTTACAACTGTCAGGCAAACACCATTGACAGCCACACTCTGGTCAATTTTCAAATCTTCCAAAACTTTGCTTGCGCTGATCTGAAATCTTTTACCTTCGCCCTGCGCCGTTACATTTTTGACAGAGCCAATTTCTTCGATAATTCCTGTAAACATGAGGCTTTCAACCATTTTTGTTGTTCATACCGAAAAGTTAGATTGTACCATAAGCGACATCAAAAGTAAAAAGGATTGCTGGAGTATTGGAGTGATGCAATCTGTTTGCATATATCCATCAATTCATAAATCCTCTACTCCACCAATCCAGTACTCCATAATTATAAAACCCCATCTACTATTAGATCCACCCCAACTTTATTAATTTTAAGATTTTTCAAATGAACACCATCATCAACCAGGTTAATTCCCAAATCGCCAATCGCTTCTTTTCCAGCGCCCAATATTTTCGGCGCTAATGCAAAAACAATTCTATCAGCCAATTTCTCTTTCAAAAACGAAGTGAAAATTTCAGCGCCACCTTCCACCATGACAGTACTTTTTTTTGCCCGGCCAATTTTCTTTAATAATCCTGGTAAAGAAACTCGTCCATTAGCGTCTTTTTCCAATAGCCAGACATGCGCGCCCCTGTTTTTAATTTTTTCAATTTTATTCACATTTTCATTTGTTGTAGCAACAATTGTTTTGTTTACAAATTCATCATTAAGCATTTGGCTGTCGAGATGAATTCTCAAACTGCTGTCCAAAATTATTCTAACCGGGTTGTTCCCTTTTACCATACGAACAGTGAGCTGAGGATCGTCGGCAAGCACTGTTCCAATACCAACTAAAATGACATCATTTTCCGCCCGGAGACGATGAGCCTCTTTACGGGCAGGCTCACTGGTGATCCATCGAGAATGCCCGGTAGCGGTTGCAATTCGACCATCTAACGATTGAGCTATCTTTAATGTCACATAAGGCAGCCCTGTTTTGATATATTTAATGAACGCGCTGTTAAGTTGTTCACAAGTTTCTTTTTCAATCCCGCTTTCCACATCAATTCCATTCTCGCGCAAAATCTTAATACCCTGCTGATTCACGAGTGGATTTGGATCTACCATACCAATAACAACCCGTTTTATTCCCGCTTTGATAATCGCGTCGGTACACGGCGGGGTTTTCCCAAAATGACAACACGGCTCAAGGTTAACATAAAGTGTGGCGCCGCGCGCGTTTTCACCAACCTGTCTCAATGCGACTATTTCGGCGTGTTCTTTTCCAAAACATTTGTGATAACCTTCCCCGATTATATCCCCATTTTTAACGATTATCGACCCAACCAATGGATTTGGGCTAACATACCCCTTTCCTTTGTTTGCTAACAGAATTGTTTTCTTAATAAATTCTCTATCAGTCAAATGAATCAATTGCTATTCCTGCTCCAAGAAATTTAAATTTAAAATGACAAAGATACACCGATTATTAAGCAGCTATAACATATTAATATCTAAATGTTTATCAAATGTTTAAAAAAAAACGGTTAACATTGAATAACCATAAACTAAAAAATAAATTCTAAAAAATCTCAACTTAAAAAAAAATCTGTGAAGAATTTATTCGTAGTAATATAAATATTATTTGATTACAAGTCAAGCAATTTTTGGTTTGTAGTGCATTCAATATAATTAATTTTACGTAACTTAAAATAACTTAATGATATATCAATATATTGTGTGTTTTTATTATAATTACACAAAATGTAGTAATTTTTTTTATTTTTTGCTTGACAATTTCATTTAAGAATTGTATATTGACTTTCACCAACTGACAAGTTATCTGGCAATTAATTCGTAAGTTCACACCTAATTTCTGCAATTTTTGAGGTCACCAATGTCAGCAACATTTAATAAAGAATCAAGGACTATGAGCCTTTTTCAAAGCATACCATTTCAAAATGAGGTGGTGTCTGAAAAAAAAGAAAAAACCGAAATAAAGCAAAACACAAAGAGTGAAAAACCTTCTCCTGAATCAGAAATACAACCTTGTGGAGAGCAGTCCCCATCCTCATCAGCGCCACAACTTTCAGAAAACGCAATTACAGTTTTGGAGAGAAGATATTTATTTAAAGATAAAAAAGGGAAAATAAATGAAACGCCGCAAGAGATGTTTTGGCGCATTGCTAAATTCATCGCTGCAGCTGATAAAATTCATGATAAGAATGCAGATACGGAAACAACGGAAAAAGAATTTTTTAACATGATGAGTAACCTGGAATTTCTCCCCAATTCCCCTACGTTAATGAATGCCGGCAGAAGTCTTGGTCAATTATCCGCCTGCTTTGTTCTTCCGATTGAAGATTCAATGGAGAGTATTTTTGAAACGATTAAAGATACAGCTCTTATTCATAAAAGCGGTGGCGGCACCGGCTTTGCTTTCTCCAGAATCAGACCCAATACTGACATGGTACAATCCACCAAAGGTGTGTCGAGCGGTCCTATTTCATTTATGACCGTATTTGACGCAGCAACAGAAGCCATTAAACAGGGCGGTACCCGCCGTGGCGCAAACATGGCTATTTTGCGCGTGGATCATCCTGATATTATGGATTTTATTACCTGTAAAGCTGATAATAATAAATTGAATAATTTTAATATTTCTGTTGGGATGACCGAGCCATTCATGAGAGCCCTTAAAGACAATAAAGAGTACGAACTCATAAATCCGCGAAATTCCGAAGCAGCCGGAAAATTGAACGCCCGCAAAGTATTTGATGAAATTGTTGATATGGCTTGGCGAAATGGGGATCCGGGAATCGTTTTTCTCGACCGGATTAATCGTGATAATCCAACACCGGAAATCGGCGAGATGGAGAGCACCAATCCGTGCGGTGAACAACCGCTTTTGCCTTATGAAAGCTGTAACCTTGGATCAATTAACCTGGCAAAAATTGTTGTGGACAATCAAATCGATTTTGAGAAATTACGAAAGACAGTCAGGGCATCGATACATTTTTTAGATAATGTAATTGACAAAAATAAATTCCCTTTGCTGCAAATTGAGGAGATGACAAAAGGGAATCGCAAAGTTGGTTTGGGCATCATGGGATTTGCAGACCTGTTAATCCAGTTAGGTATCCCTTATAATAGCGAGACGGCCATTGAAACAGCAGAAACTTTGATGAAATTTATTTCTGAAGAAGCTAACCAGAAATCCATCGAATTAGCTGAACAACGCGGCACATTTCCTTTTTTCGATAAAAGTATTTATCGTGACAATGGTTCCAAATATAGAAATGCGACACGCACAACAATTGCGCCGACCGGGACAATCAGTATCATTGCCAGCAGTTCATCCGGCATCGAACCGCTCTTTGCTTTGTGTTACGTCCGCCATGTGATGGATGACGACAAGTTACTGGAAGTGCATCCGATCTTTAAACAAACGGCAATTAAGGAAGGTTTTTACAGCGAAGACCTAATGAACCGCATTGCTGAACACGGTACAATTCAAGATTTCGAGGATATCCCGGATCATATCAGGCAGGTTTTTGTTACTTCACACGACATCTCCCCTGAATGGCATGTTCGAATGCAGGCGGCTTTTCAAAAGTTTACAGATAATGCCGTATCAAAAACAGTAAATTTCTCTGAAGAAGCGACTGTGGACGATGTTCGCGAAGTCTATGAAATGGCGTATAACCTGGATTGCAAAGGAGTAACAATATACCGCGATGGCAGCAGAGATGCCCAGGTTTTAAATAAAGGAACTTCAGCAGCAAGTCAAAGTCAACCCATTGTGCAAGTTTCTGAAACACTTTTCAAGCGTGATCGCCCTCATTCAGTAAAAGGTGAAACGACACGCATAAAAACAGGCTGCGGTAAAATGTATGTAACCATAAATGAAGATGAAAATGGTCCCATTGAATTATTCAGCAATATTGGGAAAGCCGGCGTTTGCGCTGCCAGCCAAAATGAAGCGCTTGGCAGGCTCATTTCATTGGCATGGCGCAGCGGTGTAACGCCGGAAGAAGTTCGTAAAGAACTTATCGGTATTAATTGCCATCAACCGGTTGGCTTTGGCGCGGACAAGGTGACTTCATGCGCTGATGCATTGGCTAAAGTTATTGGCGAATACATTAACATGAAAGATAACAATGGGCAACCTGTCTACACATCCGGCGCCTGCCCCGAATGCGGAGGTCAGATAGAGCATGAGAGCGGATGTTCGGTCTGTCGCAGCTGTGGTTTTTCTGAATGTGGATAAAATTTTATTATTGAATTATTAAAAGCCAGGATCATGTTTAATGATTCTGGCTTTTTTGTTTGTATGTCACAGCGTAGCGAGTTGCAATTAGTATCTAAAAAGATTTTTTTTCAGTCAATTCTGGCTTGTCCAGGTTGGGAATTATAAATTTATAGTATTACAAGTCAAATCTTCGTTTTTTGTGCAAAAGAATTTCTAACCCAGATCAATTAACTTTCATACCGAAAAGGCTGAGGCGAAGGCAAAGGCGAAGCAAGGTATAAGATTCAAGCACCCTTCGGGCACA
>JADHVV010000114.1 GCA_016783825.1 Candidatus Zhuqueibacterota bacterium
CAGCATACCCCCTGGCTTATTTATCAGACTTGATCAGGCTCTAAAATACCCTACACAACACGTGATTGCTGGTGTTTCTGCTCAGCTTTATAGACATTTTACAACCCTGCGTGGTTATATTTATTACACAACAATACACGGGGGGTTATCTCAAAAACGACCGTTTATGAGACGTTTTTGGTATGGTTCTAAACCTGTTATATTCCCACCTTTTTGTGTTTCACAACTCATCTCAAAATCAAATTCTCAAAATAGCATGTCTTTAACCTTTTTGAGACGTTATTAATTTAATGTTTTCAATAGGTTTCATCTCTTTTTTGGTATAAGAATCATGTTAATGAACCGGTTCTTTTACACTTAAAAGGAGTTGAATATGAATGAGAAGAAAGTTAAGTCGGCCATATTGCGATACAAAAGTAGAAAGTATCCCATCATATCTTTTATATATGATGATAACAGCGAAAAAGCGATTACTGTAAAAGCAGACCTTGAGACTGCAAAAAAGTTGTTATTAAAGATTAAGCGAGAGATTGCCTTGGGAGAGTTTGATATTAATAATTACCTATCGTTGGTTGGTACAACTTCTAAAGGCTTAACATTGAATGATTTTTATAATAGATATCTTGACTACCGGGAACGGCTGGTGAGAATAGATCAGATCAGTGAAGCAACATACCAGCATGACCGATTCGCGTTGGATCTTTTGCTCGGCAGGCTCGACAAATATACAACATTGCGGGGTTTAAGCAAAGACGATATGATTAACTTTTTGGTACTGTTAAAGGATGCACCAAATAAGAATGGGAAACCATATAAACCTGGTGCTATCAATTCCTATCTAAAACATATAAAGGCAGCGTTTAACTGGGCTGTGAAGGAGAAGTTGATCCAAGAGAGCCCATTTACTGATGTAGGTATGTTGCCTAACCCTAATGATGGAGTCTATCGTTTCATCTCGGAAGATGATATTGAGAAGATCCGGGCTTATTTGAAAAATAAGCCTGAGTGGCAGCTTGATATATTTAATCTATGTCTTTGGACAGGTGCAAGACGTGATGAAGTATTCAACATTACAAAGCAAAGTTTGTATGTAGATACAATTAAAGGTGAGAAGGTGCCATTTGCCAAACTTTTAGGGAAAGGAAAAAAGTTCCGGAATATGCCATTATGTGTTGAAGCCTGTGAACTCTTGGATCGTCGCGTTAAGTATTTAACTGATCCTGTGAGGCAATTCGAGTTAAAGGATCGCTCGAAAAGCCCTACACAACAATGTGGGGTTATTGATTCCCGGTTGAAACAAGGTTATTTATTTTGGGAAATAACTGATAGTCATAGCATTACCAAAGCCTTTGCTCGTACCAGAAAAGCATTAGGATTGGATTATTTCAATGTTCATTCTCTTCGTCATAGCTTCGCTACTTATTGTTTAAAGGATAATATTCGTATAACCACTGTGAAAGAATTTCTCGGTCATACAGATATTAAAACAACGATGATTTATGCGAAGACTGATGATGAATTGAAAGCAGAAGATATAAAAAAGCATAAGCCGCGTTAGTCCATTTGTCTAAGAATGAATATTTCGGACAATTTACGGACATATTGCGGACAAAAAACAGGCATAAAAGACAAAGGGTCAACTCATCAATTGAATTGACCCTTGTTAATTATGAAGTTATAGTCGGGGCGAGAAGATTTGAACTTCCGACCCCTTGACCCCCAGTCAAGTGCGCTAACCGGACTGCGCTACGCCCCGAACTATCTAAATATTCCCATCTAATATTTCTATTATTTCATTTAAATCATTTTTCACCGAAACAAATAAATTTTGTCGCTCATTTTTCTTAAACGGCATATCTATTTGTGTCGATTTCGTTTTTTTTAATAATGCCAGTTTTTTTCTCGTTCCATCAATCGTAAATTTATCTTCATAAAGCAGTTTTTTAATTTGAAAAATAAGCTTTATATCATTTAAACGATAAATACGATTGCCTGCCCTGTTCTTTGAAGGCTTCAATTCATCAAACTCAGTTTCCCAATAGCGAAGGACATGCTGCTTCAAAGAGGTAATTTCACTCACTTCAGCAATGGAATAATAGAGCTTTTGAATTGGTTTTAGTTTCATTCCACCATTTAGAATATTATTATTCTATATATAAGGAATTTTGAATTAAAAATCAATATTTTTTTTTAGTTTTTACAAATTTATAAATTACTGTGCCAAGTGAAAAGAAACTAATAACTCTCTGTTTGACAAGCTCAAATCGGGAATTATTTAATTTGTTTTTATAGGTGTTAATTGTGTCTGTTAAATAAACTCCCAATCTTGGAATCACATAATCAGCAAATTTATTTGTATAATAATTTTGTGTAAAAAGAGAACAACCACCTTCATAGCCGGCTTGTTTTGTAAGCAGGATTATCTGCTCATTAAATCTATTGAATGGATAGGATAAAAAGTCAACCGGCTTATTTATACTCTCTTCAATTCTTATTTTCGATGTTGTTAATTCTGTAATCACTTGTTCATCAGAAAGTCTTGTCAAATCTTTATGTGAGGCTGTGTGCGACCCTATTTCCCAACCTTTTTGACAGAGTGTTTTTATTTGCTGCCAATTTAGATGTTTTGATCTGTTACCGAATAAATTGTAATCCCAGGTGTTATATTTTCCCACATAATCAGAAACGACAAATACCGTGGCTCTGAAACCATATTTTTCTAATATTGGAAGCGCATGAAAGTAAATCGACTCATCAGCATCATCAAACGTGATAATTACCGGCGAGTATTTAGAAGACTTGAATTTTTTATTCTTGAAATCAGATAATGTGATTGAATAATAATTATGTTCAAATAAATACTTTACCTGTCTTTCAAAAGCAGAGACGGTAATCCTGGTAATTCCTATCTCGAAAGAATTCTTGACTTTGTGGTAAGCTAAAATTGGGACATTCAAGGGAATAGCGCCCTTCAATCACGTTTTTTTTCATACTGGTTAAAAAGTTTAGCAAAAAGCAGCGGGACTTTTTTCATATTTTCAGGACTTTCAACATAAGCAATTCTCATTTGGGTTTTGCCCGGATTACGTTCTCCTTTGCCCACATTATAAAATCCTGCCATAGGTGAAACAAGCAAGGTTGTATTTATTCCGTTGACATTAACTTTCCCTTGAGTAGCGCACCACAAAACAAAATCCAATGCATCGAAACCCGGTTTAGCAATATTGCGAACATCAACGACAGAATAAATTGAGGCATCAGGGCTGGAAATTATTATTCCGGGGAGTCTGCTTTTCAAATCTTCGGTAAAAGCAGCAAGCATTTCGAAATAATATGTTCTCTGTTTGGTGTACCAATGCTTAAGTTCTTCCAATGAAACATGCGCCATGGCGCCAAAAATATATTGTCCAATCGCATTTGAACAAAGTGAGGCAGTGGCTTCTGCTACGGATCTCTCGTGAAAATCTTTATTATCCGTAACCAGAGCGCCGGTTCTTAATCCGCAAGCATTCCATACTTTTGATGTTGTCTCAATGCTTATTCTTCTGCCTGTAATTCCCGGAACGATTTCTTCTGTTACGCCCCAAATACTTGCAGGTTTGGAATTTACATAAAACAGTTCACGATAAGCTTCATCACTGATCATCCACATATTATTATTAGTGCATAATTTTGCTAATTCAATAAGTGTCTGTTGATCGATGAAATGTCCTGTGGGATTGTCATAAGGAATTACCACCATTGCGCCGGGTTTATTTTTTTCGATCAGCCTGTTTACCTCATCCAAGTCCGGCATGGAAAATTTACCGGTTTCCTCGAGATGCCTTGAAACAGAAATTATTGGTCTGCCTGTTCTCTCTGCCATTGCTTTATAATTTGTATAAGCAGCATCGATTAGCAGAAGCGGCTTTTCCTGACTCCCCGCAGGCCCACAAACACCAACGACCACCAATTCCATACCCTGACTGCCGCCATCGGTAATCTGCGAAAACAAACCATCCGTGTTAAAACCACTGGATGAAATTATATTAAGAAAAGCCTTATTTGTTTCTTCCAAACCAACTGTTGCAGTGTACTTTACCACGCCATCTTTAAAAGGACTGTTTTTTGAATTTAAATTGAACATTCTCTCTCGCATTGCCGGATGCATTGGCAAAGAGACATTTCCAATCGCCGTATTGATCGCTTTTGTGCCATCAGTTCTTTTGGCAAATTCAATTTGAGCCAACCTGATAGCAGATGGTGTTCGAGCTTCAAAATGCGCAGACATTTTTGGCTTCATTTAGTACACCTCAATATTTTTTTGGGAAATAATTCAGCCACCAGGAATTTAGGTAATTGGTGGAATAGGTAATTGGGGAGTGATTTAATTATACAATTACCCATTTCCTAATTACCCAATTACCTTATTACCAATTTACCTTATAACCCAAAATGGATGGTGAACTATAACATCTATTCTTTATCTTTTAATAATACTTTGCGGCTCAAATCAAGTTTTCCTTGATCGTCAATTTTCATTAATTTTACTTCTACTTCATCACCTAATTTGAGAACATCTTCTACCTTATTGATGCGACGGTTCTCAATCTGTGATATATGAAGCAAGCCTTCTTTGCCAGGTAAAATTTCTACAAAAGCGCCAAAATTCATGATCTTTTTTACTTTAGCCGTATAAATTGTCCCCACTTCAGGCTGCCTGATAATGTCTTCGATAATTTGTTTTGCTTTATTTCCATTTTCAGGATTCACAGAAGCTATTGTAACAATACCTTCATCGTTAATGTCGATTGCAGAGTCGGTTCTTTCGATAATATCACGAATAGTTTTACCCCCCGGACCAATTATCGCACCGATCAATTCTTTATCAACCTTAATGGTAAGAATTCTTGGCGCATAGTCTGAAAGTTCTTCGCGTGGTTTTTCAATTGTCTGGTTCATGATATTTAAAATATGAAGTCGCCCTTCTTTTGCCTGGGCAAGCGCTTCTGTTAAAATTTCTAATGATATTCCTTCAATTTTGATATCCATTTGAAAAGCAGTGATGCCTCCCTTGGTACCAGCCACTTTAAAATCCATATCACCAAGATAGTCTTCATCTCCAAGAATATCACTTAAAACTGCGTATTTATCACCCTCTTTTATTAATCCCATGGCAATTCCTGCCACAGCCTCTTTAATCGGCGCTCCGGCATCCATAAGCGATAACGAACCTGCGCATACGGTTGCCATCGATGATGAACCATTGGACTCTAAAATATCGGATACAATTCGGATCGTATAAGGAAATACTGACTCATTGGGGATAATTAGTTTAAGCGCACGCTCTGCCAGGTTTCCATGACCTACCTCACGACGACTGGTTCCACGAATGGGTCGAACTTCACCGACACAGAAAGGCGGGAAATTATAATGAAGCATGTAGCTTTTCCAAAATTCGCCATCAAGTCCATCCATTTTTTGTTCATCCATTTTGGTGCCCAGTGTTGCAACAGCTAATGCTTGTGTTTGTCCCCTGGTAAACAAGGCAGAACCATGAGTCCTGGGCAATATGCCGATCTCACATTCAATTGGTCTTATCTCCTTTGAATCGCGACCATCCAACCTGCGGTTGTCTTCAAGGATCATCTTACGGACGAGTTCTTTCTCGGTCTTTTTAATTTCATCTTTGATGACTGACCCTGATTCAGGATATTCTTCTTCAAATGATTCAACCAGTTGGTCAACGAGTTCGGACATAGCATCACTTCTTTCTGATTTTTCTTGAATTGATACAATGTCATTCATTTTATTGTCAGCTGATTCATGTATTTTTTTTACTAAATCTTCGTCAATTTCAGGAGCTTCAACCTGCATATTCCCTTTACCACACTCGGCGACTAATTCTTTTTGAAGCTTAACAATTTCCTTAATATGATCATGTCCGAACTTCAGTGCTGCAACCATATCTTCTTCTGAAATTTCCTGGGATTCACCTTCAACCATGCTGATAGAATCTTCATTACCAGCGATGATCAAATTCATATCACTATCTTCAAGATCAAGGTAAGTCGGATTAATGATGAATTCACCATTTAGTCTTCCTACCCTTACTCCTGCAATTGGTCCATTAAATGGGATATTAGAAATTGAAAGTGCAGCAGAAGTTCCAATAATCCCCATTACATCCGGGTCGTTCTCCTTGTCAGATGAAAGAACAAACAGGATGATTTGAACTTCGTTAGAAAAATCATCGGGGAACAATGGACGAATTGGACGATCAATCAACCGGGCGGTTAGAATTTCTTTTTCACTTGGTCTCCCTTCACGCTTGAAAAAGCCACCCGGAATTTTTCCGGCAGCATAAGCTTTTTCGCGGTACTCTACAGTAAGTGGAAAAAAACCAAGGTCTTTTCTTGGTTTTTTTGAAGCGCCGGCAGTTGCAAGGATGACAGTATCTCCGTACTGCACCACGACTGCGCCACTTGCTTGTTTTGCCATTTTCCCGGTTTCTATTGATAATGTTTTTTGACCCAAAGTCATTTCTTTTTTATATATCATTCTTTTACTCCTAATGTGTAATAATTTTTATCGTCGGATACCTAATTTCTCAATCAGTGCGCGATATTCATTTAAATCTTTGCCCTGAAGGTATCTAAGTAGTCTTCTTCGCTGTCCAACAAGTTTTAATAAACCCCTTCTTGAATGATGGTCTTTAGACTCTTGTTTGCAGTGATCAGACAATTCTTTAATTCTTTTTGTCAACATTGCGATTTGGCTTTGTGTGCTGCCGGTATCTTTTTCATTTTTACCAAATTCTTTAAAAATCTCTACTTTTGCTTCTTTTGTTAATGGCATATCCTACTCCTAATTAAATTTAATTCTTGGATAGTATTTCCAAAGTCTTTTTTTTGTCTTTTTCTATTTGTGTATATAATTTTTTTGCATTATCAAATTTAATATCATCCCTGATCCGCTCAGTGAATTCTATTTCAATCATTTCGTTATAAATGTTTCCACTAAATTCAAAAAAATAGGCTTCAATGAAAAGGCGATTGTTGGAAAAGGTTGGTTTTTTTCCGATGTAGATTGCAGCCTTATATTTTTTATTTTTGAACTTAACCCTTCCGGCATAGATTCCATTCTGCGGAATTAATTTTTTATCTGACAAAGGAAAGACATTCGCAGTCGGGATTGAAAACGTTTTTCCTCTCCCTTCTCCTTTGATTACTTTTCCGGCTAATTTATATTCACGTCCCAAATACTTTGCCGCCAACGATACATTTCCTGATAAAATCAACTGTCTTATTTTCGTGCTGCTAATTATTGTATCATCAAAGGCAAAAGGAGTCATTTGAACAATTGAGTAATTATATTTCTTTTTCAGCCCTGATAGTGTCTTTATATTTCCGCTTCTCCCCTTTCCAAAAGCATGGTCATAGCCAATAATTATGGATTTGAAACCAATTTTTTGAATCAGGATATTCTCGACAAACTCCTGGGACGTTAAATTTGAAAGTTCGTGCGTGAAAGTTAAAACAACAAGTCGGTCGATTTGTAATTTATCAAATATTGATATTTTTTCTTCCAGCGTTGTCAGTAATTTTAATTCAGTCTCTCTATTCGGTTTCAAAACAAACTGCGGATGCGGCTCAAACGTTATAACCGTCGCACAACCATTTATTGATGAAGCAGTTTTATGTAATTGATTAATAATTGATTGATGTCCTAAATGCACACCATCAAACGTTCCTGTGGTAATAACGCAATTTTTATTTTGTTTTAAATCTTGTAGCCTGCTGATTATTTCCATCTTTACGAAATAGTGCCCATATCAACCTGAAGGTTGAGTATCAATTATTTTGTTTTGAAATTGCTCAAGATTGAGTGAATCTTCAATTTTAAATTCACCAATTTGAGTTCTAATTAATGATTTCAAGTGCCCGCCACAACCGATGTGTTCCCCAATATCCCGAGCCAGCGCCCGGATGTAAGTTCCTTTTGAACATTTTACCTTAATTTTAATATTTGGTTTTTCGTAAGATAAAACTTCGATATTTTCAATAAAAACAAGATTTGGTTTTCTTTCTATTACTTTCCCTGTACGAGCTATTTTATAGAGACGTCTCCCCTGTACTTTTTTAGCTGAAAACATTGGCGGAATTTGATTAATCTCTCCAACAAATTTATTACAAACATCTTTTATTTCTTGTATATTAAGATCAGGCACATTTTTCTTTTCAACACATTCACCGGTAACGTCATCTGTGTTTGTTGTAACTCCCAGTGCAATCTCACCAACATAAATCTTTGGCATGTCCATTAAAGAAGCAACCTGTTTAGTTGCCTTGCCCGTGCATAGCAGCAGAACACCACTGGCAAAGGGATCCAACGTTCCCGCGTGTCCAACTTTTGTCTGGATTATTCTTCTTACCTTCTTAACAACCCAGAAAGAACTTTTTCCTTCTGGTTTAGCAAAGTTTAAGATTGCACCGGCTTTGAAATCAAATTCTTTTTCCAACCAGATCATTCAGCTTGGTCTTTTTTTAGTTTTTCAAGCAAATAATCGATCCGTGCAGCTTCATCCATTCCTGAATCATAAAAAAAATGAATTTCCGGAACATATCTGAGTTCTGTTCGGTTGCCTATTTCCATCCTGATAAATTTTGAAACACGTCCTAATGCAGCTTCTATTTTATCCTTATTCGTTTTATCTTTTATGATTCGATAATACACTTTTGCGATTTTTAAGTCATCAGTAACTTTGACCTGCGTTACAATTATACTTTTAACCAGACGATCTCTTACTTTCCTGGCTATTATATCGCTTATTTCTCTTTTTATTAACTCTGAAACACGTAGTGAACGTTTAACTTTCATTTTCTATAATATTTCCACTGAAAAATCAATAACTTCAACACGATAATCATTTTCGATGAAGTTTATTACTTTATTTATAATGCTCTCTGCCAACTTTTTATCGTTGGAAACAGTTGAAAATCCGAAACTGGATCTTTGCCATTTATCCAAATGGTCAATTTCCGCAATGGCAACATTAAATTTATTTCTGATTTTAGTTTTTATACTTTTCAAAACGAATCGCTTTGCTTTAAGTGATCCGCTTTCCGGGATGAATAATTCGATTTGACCGAGAGCTACGAACATTTTTTTTTATGTTATTCTATTACATCCAAAAAGTTTGTTATTTCAACAAAAATTTTGAGCAGTACTTTAAATTTAGTAAAATGTGAAACGTCAAACGTGAAACGATAAAAAATAAAACACTGTCTTTCTCGTTTCACTCCCAGTACCCGCAGGGTATTTCACGTTTGACGTTTCACTTGCGCTTTAGTGCGCTAAGCTGTCACCAAAGTTCTTTTCACTTCAATCATTTTATACGATTCAATAACATCGCCAGTCTTGATGTCATTATAATTTTCTAATCCAATACCACATTCAAAACCGGATACGACTTCTTTCACATCGTCTTTAAATCTTTTTAAAGAATCGATACGTCCTTCAAAAATTAATTTGTCTTCCCTGTACAATCGTATTAAATCATTTCTGGTTATCTTACCATTGATAACATAACAACCGGCAACTGTCCCGATTTTTGGCACTTTAAAAACTTCTCTAACCTCAACTGCACCCAAATTTTCTTCTTCAAAATCAGGATCTAATAAACCTTCCAGGGCATCATGGATATCTGATATTGCATCATAAATAACTTTGTACAACCTGATATCAACTTTTTCTTTTTTAGCAATTTCCCGAGCCTTTACGGTTGGTCTAACCTGGAAGCCAAGTATAATTGCATTTGAAGCAGAAGCTAACAAGACATCAGATTCAGAAATCGCGCCAACTCCCTTTAAGACTATGTTAACAGTCACCTCATCAGTCGAAATTTTATGAAGAGCATCGTTAATAGCCTCAACTGATCCTCCAACATCCGCTTTTATGACGAGTGACAATTCCTTGACAGCACCCTTTTTAATTTGCTGAGAAATTTCATCCAAAGTCATGTGCCTGAAATATCGATGTTCCTGCTCTCGTTTTAATTGTTGCCTTTTTGTGCTAATATCTTTGGTGTCTTTTTCAGACTTGAGTACAATAAATGTGTCACCTGCTTGTGGCATTCCTGAAAAACCGGTCACCTGAATAGGAATTGATGGGCCAACTGATTTTTGTTTATTAGAAAATTCATCAAACATGCTTCGCACTTTACCACTATATTGCCCAACTACAAATGGGTCGCCAACCTTTAATGTTCCTTTTTGAACCAAAACTGTTGCCACAACGCCCTTGCCTTTATCTAATTTAGATTCTATTACAACTCCCTTAGCAAAACGGTCTGGATTCGCTTTTAACTCAAGAATTTCCGCTTCAATTAGAAGACTATCTAACAGCTTATCAATATTCTGTCCCATTTTAGCGGAAATTTCTATACATTGGTATTTACCACCCCATTCTTCAATCAATACATCGTGCTCGGAAAGTTGTTTTTTAATCATATCAATATTAGCATTAGGCTTATCAATTTTATTAATTGCAACAACAATGGGAACTTCAGCTGCTTTCGCATGATCAATAGCTTCAATTGTTTGCGGCATCACATTATCATCCGCTGCAACAATTAATACCACAATATCTGTTGCCTGTGCACCACGGGCGCGCATGGCAGTAAATGCCTCATGACCTGGAGTATCTAAAAAGGTAATAAACTTACCATTTACTTCAACTTTGTATGCCCCGATATGCTGAGTTATACCGCCTGCTTCACCATCCATAATTTTACTCTTTCTAACAAAGTCTAATAGTGAAGTCTTACCATGATCAACATGCCCCATGATAGTAATGACCGGTGACCGCATTTGTAATTTTTCTTCATCTTCAGCTTCTTCTTCAATTTCAGTTAAAATAGCAGTGCCAAATTCTTGTTCAAACTCAACTTTGAAATCATATTCATCTGAAATAATTTCAATAGTTTCTTTATCGAGTCGCATGTTAATGGTAACCAATAAACCAAGTTCCATGCACTTTTTGATAACTTCACTTGATTCTTCATCCATTGCTTGAGCTAATTCGCCTACAGAAATAAATTCGTTAAGATGAAGAACGTTTTCTTCCTCTTCTTCAAAGTCTTCGTCATCTTTTAATTTCTTCTTTCTTCTTTTGGATTTACCGGCATCTTCCATTGCTGCAAATGTTTGTTTGATAGACTCTGTAACTTCTTCTTCGCTAATAACAAACTTTTTCTTCTTTTTTAGTTTTTTTCTTGTTTTCTTTTTAGCGCCATCACCAGCCTGGATTTCATCTTTTTTCTTTCTCTTTTTTAATTTTTTGTGCGGAGCTTCTTCACCTTTTTTTGTTTTTTCTTCCTTTGTCTTTGCTAATCGCTCTTTTTTCTTTAGTTTCTTTCGTTTCTCTTTAACTTTATCTTCTTTTTTTTCTTCCGCAGTTTCGCCTTTTTTCGCTTTTATCTTTTCATCAATTTTACGAATTACCCGTTTAGCGCCTTCATCCTTTTTTTCAACTTCTTTTTTTTCTTTAGTCTTTTCTTTCCTGGATACAGCTTCTATTTTAGCTGCTTCAACTTCCTTTGCCTCAATTGTCTCTTTTTCAACCTTTTTCTTCAGCTTCTCTTTTGCTTCATCTTCGGCTTTTATTTTTCTTGCTTGTTTCGCGGTAACTTTATCTTCAGCAGCTTTCTTTCGTCTTTCAATACTCTCAGTCATCACTGTTGCAGAGATTTCAACCCGTTTCTCAAATTCGATGAGTTCTTTTTTCTTCTTTTCCGCCTCGACAGCTTTCTTTTCTTTCAACTCCTTTTTAATATCATAATCATCGCTAGCTACCTTCATGTCCAAAGAAAATTCTTTTTGAACTTCTTCATACATTTCATCAGTAACTTGACTCATCCGGCTGCCGACTTGAAATTTTAATCCATTAAAAAAAACTGTCAGTGCTTCAATGGAAACGTTGAATTCTCGGGCTACTTGAAATACTCTACGTTTACTACTCAAAATTTATTACTCCAAAATTAAAAATAAAAAAATATTATATTGCATGCTACAAACGATTTGTTTTATTCTTCATACAAACTTTCAATTAAGTCAAAAATTTTCTCAACAGTTTTAGGTCCAATACCATTGATTTGAGAAACACTATCTTTGCCTGCTTGCACAATATCATCAACAGTCTCAAAACCACCTGCAATTAATTTACTAATTATTGATTTCCCTAATTCTTCTAATTCTACGACATCAATATCATCTACCGTATCTTCAGAGACCATTTCTTCGTAATCTGATTCTTTAATTGTCTCTATTTCATAAGCTGTTATCTTTGAAGCAATGCGTTTATTTTGCCCACCTTTTCCAATTGCAAGGGAGATTTGATCGTCTGGTATAACGGCAACAGCTTTCTTTTCTTCTTCATCAATTATTATTTTCACTGGCTTTGCCGGGTTGATCGCCCTGGAAATAAAAATTTCCGGCTCTGAGGACCAGGGAATGATATCTATTTTTTCATTATTCAATTCTTTTACAATAGATTGAATACGTACACCTTTCATACCTACGCAAGCGCCAACAGCATCAATTCGTTTATCATTTGAATAAACAGCAATTTTTGTCCGGTCACCGGCTTCACGGGAAATTCCTTTTATTTCAATTATGCCATCATAAATTTCCGGTACTTCAATTTCAAAAAGCCGGACAAGAAAATTTGCGTCTGCGCGTGAGACTACTATTTCCGGGCCCCGATGTGACCTGACAACATCCTTGATTAAAACCCGAAGATGGTCTCCCCGACGATACCTTTCATTATAAATTTGTTCTCGCTTAGGTAAAACAATCTCGATCCCCTCAATGTTCAAATAAATTTCATTTCGATTCATTTGTCGAATATCACCAACAACGATCTCTCCTGTTCTATTTTTGAACTCTTCAAAAATGATATCTTTTTCCGCTTCTTTAATTTTCTGATTTAAATTTTGCTTTGCTGAAATAATTAATCTACGACCGAAACTTGCCGGGTTAACAATTTCAACATACTCATCGCCTAACTCTAAATCCGGTTCTACTTTTATTGCCGATTCCAAATCTATTTCAAAAGTATCATCAGTAACAGTTTCAACAATGGTTTTTATTTGGCTTATTTCAATCTCGCCTTTATCCATATTTACAAAAACATCAAAATTATCCACTTCACCGTATTTTTTCCTGATCATTGAATACATGATGCTTTCTATAATGGAACTCAGTAGTTCCCTATCGATATTTTTTTCTTTTATTATCTGGGAAAAGGCTTCACTAACATCACTTTTCATGGAAATATTCTCCTAATTCACTAAAAAACAAATTACCATAACGGTAATATTTTTGCAGATTGAATTTTTGTTAATGTAATTTTAATTATTTCTTTTTCTTCCTGGAGAAAAACTTCATTCATATCAACAGTCTGAATCGTGCCTGTGCTGATCACTTGTTCATTTGTCTCATTAAGATATTCGATTTTAATTTTCCGATTAACATTTCTTCTAAAATCTTTAAACGTTTTTAAAGGGCGATCAAATCCTGGTGATGAAACTTCTAACCGATATTTTTCTTTCATTATATCTTCCGTATCAAGAATATCCGAAACATCACGGCTGACCTTAGTACACAAATCCAGACTAACTCCGTTTTCCCGGTCTATAAATATTCTTAACACTTGGTTACCCGGCAAGCCCTTTAGATCAATATCAACTAAATCAATATCCTGAAATTCAAGGACAGGCAGTATAAGCGCTTTAATTTTTTCTGTGCTAACAAGTTGCTTCATATAGTATGTACCTAACAAAAAAGTGGGAATCACTTCCCACTTTAAATTTTGAATATAAGTAAAATATTTTTAACTTGCAAGTATTTTTTTAGAAAAATACCATTTATCCGTTTAATTTAGCTAAATATAACTCGGCATCATTTTTAAGATTACTCTCCGTGTACTTATCAACGATTAACTGATAGCATTCTTTTGCCTGGGCAAACTGGCTTTGCAGCATGTAACATCTGCCGGCATCAAACAATTGTTGCGCAGCATTAAAATGTTCAGGATATTTTTTAGCGCTTTTTTTGTAGTTATCAGCTGCTTCCTGGTATCTTCCCAACTGTTCATAACTCGCGGCTACACCAGAAAAAGCCGCACTGGCAAGAATTTTATCATCACCATAATCGTCCAAATAATTCTCAAAATGGAGCAATGATTTATCATAATCACCTTTTTCATAATATGCTTTTGCCAGAAGATACACACCATTAGCAGCGCTTTTTGTGCCGCTATAATTGTCAATCATATTCAATAGAATATCTATTGCTTCCTGGGTTTTATTCTGCGACAATTCAGTGTTTGCTTTTGCTAATTGTTCAGATGCGTTAAAATTGGCAGTTCTTTTACTTCTTCCCAACATCACCAATAACACAACAACAGCTAAAATTACAATTAATCCGGTTGTAATTTTTTGTTGATGCTCCTTTACAAAGTCAATTGATTTAAAATAGGTTGTTACCAATGGGTCTTCTTTGATCTGTTTCTTGGTAATTCTTTTTCTTGGTTTTAACATTATTTCTTTCCTTTGTTCTGTTATCAGTTCAATATTTGTTTTTTTAGCATAAGTTTTTGAATACGGATAAAATTTAGTGCGCAAAAAGTTTCTGGATGCTTGCTTCTCGTATCTGGATTCCCCCCATCCAGCATCAAGCAGAACGTCCGCCATCTTTTTGGGCGGATATCAAGCATCGTTTCAAATTTCTAGTGCAGTTCACTGCGCTGGGAATACAATAAATTATTTTAATTCTAATCATGTACCCCTGACAGGACTCGAACCTGTGGCACGCGGTTTAGGAAACCACTATGTATACCTT
>JADHVV010000115.1 GCA_016783825.1 Candidatus Zhuqueibacterota bacterium
GAAAACAAAGATAAATTTGTGATAAAGCCTGCTTCATCTTACGGCGGAAAAGATGTTTTTCTTGGCAATGAAACAGACCAAAATCTTTGGGATAAAAAGATCAAAGAAAATATTAAATCTGAAGAATGGGTGGTTCAGGAATATGTCAACATTCCCCAGGAAATCTACCCGGAAATTGGCAAAACTGTCAACCTGAAATTGAAAAAAGTTAATGTCAATCCTTTTGCATTCTGTGGAAAATACGGCGGCACAATTTCCCGGGTGTCTGACAGTTCTGTCATCAATGTGAGCGCTGGCGGCGGGCTTGTTCCGACGATGAATGTGATGAGGAAAAAGGATATTGAATTGGTTTAGGAAAGATAATTATAAAAATAATTCTGAACCACTAATCCACCAAAAATCCTCCCAAAAGACAGCGGACTTTCAGTTTCACGAATTACACGAATTTTTCTCTATGTACTTTGCCTGTACCCGAAAGGTGCGCATCCTTGGCGATCTCTGCGTTTATGTAATTGAATTCAAGGAAATTTTGTAACTATATAGCGAAGCTTCGCCTCAAACCGACAAGTTTTTAACGATTTAATTTCCAACTGATAGAAGAAACCAACGGATAAAAATAAAATCTGCTGTATCGTTTCTATCCGTTGGAAAAAACTTGCTCTGTTTGTAAAGAATTTCGCTATTCAAATATTCAGCTAAAAACAATTCTGACAATATAGCACGATAAAAAAATATTTCGCAGAATAATTTATAGCAGAATGATGTTTTCTGTTTTTATTATTCTGCTATAAATTATTCTGCTACAAATAAAATTCTGTGTTTTTAATTGTTCACATCGCTCGCTGAATAGTTACGAAATTTTTATGAATGAGTGGACAGGTGAAAACCATCAACCGCTTTTGGATGAATTAGTGGAGAAGTTTTCCCTGGTTGTCGAGGTATCAGTCCAATAGTTGTCCCTTCGATAAAAATTATAAAATAGTATTGCATTACTAACAAGGATAAAGTTTTCATTTATCAATTCAAAAAATTGTTTTGTCAACAATCATTTTGTCTAATTAAAATTAACCGCCTACAAAACATATCAAGAACCACACCTTTTACAAAATTTACTGTTTGAAATTTTTATCTTGACTTTGCAAAAATAATGTAATATAATTAGGGAATAATTTTAAGAATTTTTCCGTGTGATTTTTTGATCCGCGTGGGCAACTATTTAAAACATAAAAAACTAATGAACTCACCAAAAACCGAAAAAATAGACACCGGGCCAGCTAATTGCCTCAACTGCGGCACAGAACTGAAGGGTGATTTCTGCTGCCATTGCGGTCAAAAGAATAAGTCATACCAGGTTTCCCTCAAGCAGCTTTTCGTTGATTTTCTGGGAGATTATTTTACCTTCGATTCAAAATTTTTCCGCAGTATGAAACCGCTTCTTTTTAAACCGGGATTCCTGACCAACGAATACATCGCCGGCAGAAGAATTCGCTACATACCACCCTTGCGGTTGTACCTGTTTATCAGTGTTATTTTTTTCTTTATACTTGCGCTAAATCCCCATAGGGCTAAAATGGTTAAATTTGGTTCTGATCCTGTAGAACTTTCCGATTCAACTGCTGTTGCTGACTCAAGCGCCAAAAATGGGAATAGCGCCTTTGCTTTTTTCAATGATAGTTCGAAGAAAGATACAACTCAAAAAATTGAAGCATCAGATTCTACTGACCAGCAGAAAGATCGAACTGTAAAAAAGATTACCGATAAAATAAAAACAGCCGAACAAAATGAAGAACAGGTGCGACAAAATATTTTTAATTTTCTGCCAAAAATGTTTTTTATCATGTTACCGGTATTCGCTTTAATTTTGAAACTATTGTACGTGCGCCGAAAAATATTTTATGCCTGTCATTTTATTTTTGCACTTCATTTTCATTCGTTTACTTTTATAACTTTTGGGCTGCTGTTTATTATTCTTGGTTTTTTAGAAAATCCAGAATCTCCAGCTCTGGTCGGAATTGTTACGATTATAAACAGCCTTTATTTAATTATAGCGATGAAAAAAGTTTACCAACAGTCTTTGAAGAAAACAATTACCAAATTTTTATTGCTGTCGTTTAATTATCTTATTGTAATTGCTGTTTCTATGCTCGTATTTGTTGGCATAGCGATATATTTATTGAAATAATGTAGGACAAGATACTATCTTGTCCTACTAAATTAACCAAATAAGAGGAAACCAAAATGAAAAAATTATTAATCACATTAATTCTCTGTTTAACATTCTTCTTTGCTTTAGCAACCGCCGAAGAAGGCATGTACCCCATTAGCGAAATCCACAAACTCGATTTACAAAAAAAAGGTTTAGAAATGTCGCCGTTGGAAATGTACAACCCGGATGGCATCAGTTTGATCGATGGCATTTGTAAAGTCGGCGGCTGCACCGGTTCGTTTGTTTCAAAGGATGGTTTGATTTTAACGAATCACCATTGCGCGTATGGCGCTGTGCAGCGCGCCAGTACCAAAAAGAATGACTATTTGCAAAACGGCTTTTTGGCAAAAACGCGGGGGCAGGAAATTCCGGCTAAAGCTTACACCGTTCGTATTACTGAATCTTATCGCGATGTTTCCGAAGAAGTGCTTTCTGCTGTTTCTGAAAAAATGGATTTTGCGGAACGGACTAAGGCGATTGAAAAAAGAACTAAGGAAATTGTTAAACAAGCGGAAAAAGATAATCCTGGCAAAAGGGCTGAAGTGTCTGAAATGTTCATCGGTAAAACTTATGTACTGTTCATTTACACCTATTTAAAAGACCTTCGCCTGGTTTACGCGCCGCCCCGTTCAATTGGTAATTTTGGCGGCGAAGTGGACAACTGGATGTGGCCGCGTCACACCGGTGATTTTTCATTCATGCGAGCTTACGTGGCTCCGGATGGTTCTTCGGCAGATTATTCCCCGGATAATGTTCCCTATCAGCCCAAAAGAGTGGTTAAAGTTGCGCCGGAGGGTGTGAATGAAGAAGATTTTGTTTTTATTTTGGGCTACCCGGGCAGAACTTACCGCCACCGAACATCGCATTTTTTAGCTTACGAAGAAGAAATCCGTATGCCTTACGTGGTGGACTGGTACCAATGGCAGATCGATGTGATGGAGAAAATGGGTGAAAAGGATCGCGCTGTGCAGTTAAAGCATATCGGCGCTATCAAAGGTTTATCCAATACCATGAAAAATTACCGCGGGAAACTGAAAGGTTTGAAACGGATGCAATTGGTCGATAAAAAAAGAGAAGAAGAAAAGGCGTTGGAGCAATTCATCAATTCAGATCCAAAGAGAAAAAATGAATACGGCTCCCTGTTATCTGAAATCGATAAAGTTTATAAAGAATTGCGGGAACAGGCTGATCTGATTTTAGTCCTTACATATTTGAGAAGAAGTTCTCAAATACTGTCATTTGCATCGACTGTTTATGAAGCTTCCATCGAGCTGCAAAAGGATGACCTGGAGAGAAAAGGCGCATATATGAATCGCACTTTTGACCGTACAAAACAGAGGCTAACAATTGGATTGAAGAATTATTATGTGGCAACTGATAAAATTATTTTCAAAAAAATGCTTAAACGTGCAGCAAAGCTGCCTGAAAAATTACAAATTCCAGCGATTAAAAAACTTATCGGAAATAAAGATCCTGAGACTGCTATAAACGAGTTTTTTGAAAAAGCTTATGCCCAATCAAAACTGTACAAAAAAAATATCTTGGATGAAGCGCTGAAAAAATCACCAAAGCAAGTTAAAAAAATGAAAGACCCGTTCATTCAACTGACAATTGAACTCTATCCGACTTTTGAAAAATTTGAAGAACAAGGAAAAGCAAGACGGGGCAAATTGGATAAATTGTACGCTAAACTGATCGATGTGAAAAAACAATTCAAAACAAAAGATTTCATCCCGGATGCTAATAGAACACTGAGGCTGACTTACGGCAGGATCAGGGGCTATTCGCCTTATGATGCTGTGTATATGAATCCGATTACATCAACCAACGGTGTGCTGGAAAAATCAACCGGCAATGAACCATTTGATACGCCAGCGAAACTGCTCAAATTGATAAAAGCCAAAGATTACGGAAAATTTTATCACAAAAAATTAGATGGCGTGCCCGTCGGCATTCTTTATAACATGGATACAACAGGCGGAAATTCCGGCAGCCCGGTGCTAAATGCACGTGGTGAATTAGTGGGAATAAATTTTGACCGAGCCTTTGAAGCAACGATTAACGACTATGCCTGGAGTGAAAGTTACAGCCGTTCCATTGCGGTGGATATCCGGTATGTGCTGTGGGTAACACAAAAGTTTGGCGGGGCAACGCACTTGCTCAAAGAAATAGGAGTATTGTAAGAAATTTTTGGTAAACGTTCACCTGGTGTTAGTAAGTAAAAAATATTAAAATTTTAACGAATGAGAATCCAACGGATAGAAACAACCCAACGGATGGTGTTTTAATTTATAAACAAATAATATAATGCGACCAACAAAAAACTTGACAAATATTTCTAAAAAGAAATTTGCGTCCGACAAAAGTAGGATAATTTTTTTTCAGTTCATTTTTTTTATCCGTTGGGTCATCCTTCGGCTGATCAATTAATTGTAAAGATCTGCCGAAGGAAGATTGTTTCTATCCGTTGGGCGTTTTTAACCGGGCATCAAATTTTTACCAATAAATAAACGATTGATTGGAAAAACAGGTATCCATTATGAACCGAAACAAGCAAATTACATACAGACATCTTCAATATGTTTTTATCATTTTATTTATCAGCATTTGTTATTGTACAAAAGAAGAATCAACCGATACAACAAAATCAACCAACCAGGGCACCGACTGGAAAATCTTCAGAGGTGATCCACAACTATCCGGAATTTCGAGGACTACTTTACCTGAAAACATAAAATTATTATGGTCATTCAAAACTGAAGATGATATTAAATCATCGCCTGTCATTGGCAACGATCACGTTTTTATTGGTTCAAATGATGGTTTTATTTACGCACTGAAATTAGGCAATGGTGAATTGGTCTGGAAATTTGATACGGGCGATGCGGTTGAAGCGCCGCCACTATTTTTAAACAACACTATTTATATCGGATCATTGAACGGATTGTTTTTTGCGCTCGATGCTTTGACAGGGAAAATCAAGTGGAAATTTGTAACTGAAGAACAGATCAGCGGATCAGCGAATTGGTACGCAACAATAAAAAATGAAACATTAATTATTTTTGGCAGCTATGATAACATCATGTATTGTTTAAATGCGGAAACAGGAAAAAAAGTGTGGGCGTTTGAAACTGGTAATTTTATTAACGGGGCGCCGGCTATCCTGGATGGCAAAGTTGTTTTTGGCGGTTGTGATGCAGTATTACATGTGCTTTCTGCGGAAAATGGGGAGGAGGAAACTTTCCTGGAAGCGGGTTCATATATTGCCGGTTCGGCTGCATTGGAAAAAGATCGTGCTTATTTTGGGCATTATGAAGGGAAGTTTTTGTGCGGCGATATCTTGCAAAATAAAATCATCTGGGAATATGAAGATGAGGAATACGGCGATGCATTCTTCTCTTCTCCGGCTATCTCTGGGGACAAAGTGATAGTTGGTTCACGAGATAATAATTTACATTGTATAAACAAAACGAATGGCAAAAAAAATTGGATTTTTCGTACCCGAGACATTGTGGATAGTTCTCCAGTAATTTGCAAAGGAAAAGTAGTTTTCGGCTCCGAGGACGGGCGGTTGTACATAATAAATTTAAATGATGGAAAACAAACATGGTCTTATGAAATTGGAGGTGCTATTATTAGTTCACCTGCTGTGGCAAAAGGTAAAATTGTTGTTGGTGCAGATGATGGTCGCATTTATACATTTGGAGAAGAAAAGTGAGAATTATTCATATTATTCCGGGATCCGGTGGAACGTTTTATTGTCAAAACTGCATGCGTGATAATGAGTTGATAAAAACTTTGAAAACAATGGGGCATGAAGTTACAATGGTGCCGTTGTATCTGCCATTAAGCGTTGAAACACCCGAAGTCACCGGAGATACCCCGGTTTTTTATGGTGCTGTTAATATTTATTTAAAACAAATGATTCCATTTTATCGGAAAGTACCCATGTGGTTTGAGCGGCTTCTTGACTCACCGCAAATCTTACAATGGGCAGCAAAAAAAGCAGGTTCCACAAATGCTCCTGGTTTAGAAGAAATGACTTTATCAACTTTGAGGGGCGAAAATGGCAACCAGGCATCTGAATTGGATCATCTTATCTCATGGCTTAAAAAAAGTGAAAAACCGGATGTGATTCATTTGTCCAACGCACTGTTGTTAGGGCTTGCCAGGCGGATGAAAAATGAGCTAAACGTTCCTGTGGTTTGTTCGTTGGAGGATGAGAATGTTTGGATCGATCCCATGGATGAAGATTATCGTAAACAAATTTGGGAGACCATGGCAGAACGGGCGACTGATGTGGATGCATTTATCGCTGTAAGTAATTATTATGCCGATTATATGAAAAGTCACATGCAAATTACGGACAAAAAATTACATACGGTTCACACCGGCATAAACTTAAACGGGTACGAACCTGCTTCTCTTTCGTTTTCGCCGCCAACTATTGGCTATCTCTGCCGGATGGCAGAACCATTTGGATTGGGGATTTTGGTTGATGCTTTTATTAAACTGAAAAAAGAAAATAAATTTCAAAATTTGAAACTCCGCATCACCGGTGGATATACAACAGATGACGCCAAATTTGTAAAAAGTGTTCAAAAAAAACTCACTAAAGAAAAAGTAATTAATGATGTTGATTTTGTAGATGATTTCTCCATTAAAAATCGAAAAGAATTTTTGAAATCACTTTCCGTGCTGTCAGTACCTGTGATCGGCGGTGAAGCGTTTGGCACATACCAGATTGAAGCGCTTGCAGCAGGTGTTCCGGTTGTCCAACCAAACGTTGGCGGATTCCCGGAGCTTATAAAAATAACAGAAGGCGGCATCATCTATGAACCCAATGACAGCGACCACTTAGCTGGAGCGCTTGCTTCATTGCTGTCAAATCCGACCCAAACCCGGAAATTAGCGGACAAAGGCAGAAAAGTTGTTTTTGATCGATTTGGTATTGAACACATGGCGGAAAAAATGGTTAAAGTTTATGAAAGTGTGGTGAATAAATAATTTTTGCCACAGAGATTATTATGCACGAAGGGTGCACAAAGGCACGGAGAAATAAAAATTGTAACTATTCAGTATGGTTACAAATGTCATTCTGAGGGAGCTTGCGACCGAAGAATCTCGAAATATCCATACAATTTTCTGTAATAATAAGAGATTCTTCACTTCCCAACTTCCCCCTATCCATTCCCTCGTTCAGAATGACTTTCTTTTCACGAATAGCTGAACAGTTACTAAAAATTTTAATAATCTAAACAAATCTATTTATCTTTCCTTTGTGTCTCCGTGTCTCTGTGGCAATTTATAAAAACGCATTGAAGGAGTCAACTGTGTTACTCGAACTTCAAAATATAAAAAAACAATATGATTTCCCGGACAACACAACACCGGTCCCTATTCTGCAAAACATTTCATTGAAAGTGAACAAAGGCGAATCAATCGCAATTGTGGGACCATCAGGAAGTGGGAAGAGTACTCTATTGAATATCATCGGTGCTTTGGATGCGCCCACTTCTGGTACAGTGAATTTAGCCGGGCAAGATTTGTCTTCACTGAATGACAAAGAACTGGCTGATATTAGAAATCGGGATATCGGTTTTGTATTTCAACTCCACCATTTACTCCCTCAATGTACTGTTTTGGAAAATGTATTGCTGCCAACACTTCCACAAGGGAAAAATATTAATTCTGAAGAAGCGGAGGAAAGAGCAAATCATTTGCTCGATGTTGTTGGTTTAACAGATCGAAAACATTACAAACCGGCGCAGCTATCAGGTGGTGAACGGCAACGAGTGGCCGTTGTTAGGGCGCTGATTAATAAACCGAAGCTTTTGCTTGCAGACGAGCCAACCGGCTCACTGGATCTAGCGTCTGCAGAAAATTTGGGTTCGTTGCTTTCGGAATTAAACAAACAGGAAGAAGTAACACTAATATTAGTTACGCATTCAATGGAGTTGGCTAATCAAATGGGGAGGAAGTTTAGCCTTCATGATGGGCGATTAGTAGAGATTGAATAATTTAGGGTTAGCCGGAACAATTAGTCGTCTGGATTTTTGAATGTCGAAATTTTTTACATTAGAACGATTTTTTTCCAACGGATTAATTCTACTTTGTCAGATTAGAGAAATTACCTAGAAGTTGTCATTCCGGCACGTTTTTTTGCCGGAATCTCCTACCAAAACCTGACGAGATTCCGGTATTCCGCTTCGCTTCAACCGGAATGACAAGCGAATAGTGTTAATGTAACAAAGTAGAATTAAAGAATCCAACTGATTTAATCCGTTGGATTCTTATATCAGTTGGAAATATAATCTTTACGAACTTGTCGATTTGAGGAGAAGTTTCACAAAACGTTTAAGGTAAAAAAAATAAAAATGAAATCCCAAACCCTTATTTTAAAAAGCCTCCTTTTTTACTGGCGCACCAATTTAGGCGTACTGTTTGGTGCAGCCATAAGCACAGCAATAATCGTTGGTGCACTCGTAGTCGGTGATTCTGTCCGCTACAGTTTACAGCAGATTACTTTCGACCGACTTGGCAGAACTGAATATGCTTTGACTTCCGGAGACCGCTTTTTCCGCTCTGCACTTGCAAATGAGCTTGCTGACGACCTTTCAGTTCAAACAACAGCAATTTTAAATTTCACCGGTATCGCTATCAGTGATGGCGGCGTTCAACGGGCGAACGGTGTACATGTTCTCGGTATTCAAGATGATTTTTGGGAGATGTCAGAATCTTCGGATAATTTCCCTGAACTTGCTGCTGATGAAGCCATTCTGAATGAACGGCTGGCAGCAACATTAAAACTGCAGATTGGAGATGAATTTCTGCTTCGAGTAGAAAAATCAAATTACCTGCCTCGTGAGACGGCGCTTGTTTCGGAAAAAGATTTTTCCGTGGCGATTCGATTGAGAATAAAAGGGATTGCTTCAAAAGATCAGGTGGGGAATTTTAGCCTGAAAGCAAACCAGGTGCCGCCTTTTAATATTTTTCTCTCAAGAGCCTTGCTTTTAAAAGAAATGGAATTAGCCGATCTGGCAAATATGCTGCTCGTGGCATCGAGCGAAAAGGAAAATATGTCACTCGAATCATTAAATTCGGCGCTAAAAAAGAAGTTCAAGTTAGCCGATGCAGGTTTAAGACTCCGGGAGTTGCCGGAATTTAGAACAACTGAATTGATTTCCGAACGCATTTTTATTGAGCAGCCTATTTCAGAAATCGCTTTAAAGGCATCAACAAAAACAAATGGGATTTTTACTTATTTTGTCAACCGGTTTCGCTGCGGAAAAAGAACGACTCCATACTCTTTTGTTTCTGCGCCCGGTGAACCTATTGTGCCGGAAAATATGTCAAACAAAGAAATTATCATTAATCAATGGCTGGCAGATGACCTTTCCGCGACAAAAGGCGATTCTATTGAACTGACTTATTTTGCTGTTGGCGACGCAAAAACGCTCAATGAAAAATCCACAACTTTTCTCATCAAAAACATTATTCCCATTTCAGGCGCTGCTGCTGACAGGAGCTTAATGCCTCCATTTCCCGGGTTGGCAGACGAAGAAAACTGCCGTGATTGGGATCCGGGCATTCCAATCGACCTGGATAAAATTCGCGATAAGGATGAAAAATATTGGGACGATTACCAGGGTACGCCAAAAGCTTTTGTAACGTTAACAGACGCCCAAAAATTATGGGGAAATCGGTTCGGAAATTTGACTGCGATTCGGTATCCGGATTCAAGAATTCCGATAAAAAAATTAACAAATAATATCGCTGATAAACTTGATCCCGCTTCGTTGGGAATGATGTTTATGCCTGTTAGGGAACAAGGACTTCGCGCCAGCGCTGAATCAACGGATTTTGGTCAACTGTTTTTGGGGTTGAGCTTTTTTATTGTGGTGGCAGCGCTATTGTTAACCGGGCTTCTGTTTGTTTTTGGCATCGAGTTCCGATCTGCAGAAACCGGGCTGTATTTGGCGCTGGGATTTAACAAAGGACAAGTTAAAAAAATAATCCTTGGCGAAGGTATTACAATCGCTGTATTCGGCAGTGTATTGGGAACAATTTTAGGAGTATTTTACAATCAATTCGTTTTGTACGGTTTGTCCACACTTTGGAAAGGAGCGGTGGGGACTTCGGCGCTGCAACTTAATATTCAGTTTCCCACAATTTTGATCGGTGCTTTTTCCGGTATTGTTGTTTCAATATTTGCGATGTGGCTGGCAATTCGAAAATTACATGCTGTTTCGGTTCCTCAATTGCAGCAATCAATGGGTTATCTTCCCCGCGCCAAAAAAGGTACGATTAAAATTAGTTTGGTTTTAACTGTTTTAAGTTTTGTCGGTGTACTAACAATCCTTTTAATGACTGATCCGGGAAGAGGAAAAGAAGCTGCCGGCGCATTTTTTGGCGCCGGATCTTTGTTGTTAATTGGCGGACTTGTTTTGATGAATGTTATGTTTATCAGAAGCGACAAGCCTAAATCAATAACAAAAATATCAATTCCCGGTTTGGGATTTAGAAACGTATCCAGGAAACGAGGGCGCAGCCTGGCAACAATTGGTATTTTAGCATGCGGTATTTTTATTGTTGTGGCAGTAGGTGCAAATCGCAAAAGCTCGATTCAAAATGCTGAACAAAGAAATTCAGGAACCGGGGGATTTGCGCTTTTCGCTGAAACCTCCATTCCCTTTGTTGGTGATTTGAACAGTGAAAAAGAACAGCGCCAGTTAGGATTAGAAGAAGGTGTGGACAGTTTTGCTCAAATGCGTCTTCGTGAAGGAGAAGATGCCAGTTGCCTGAATTTGAACCGGGTACAAAGTCCAAAAATATTGGGAGTGAAACCGGAAGAATTTTCAAACCGAAACGCTTTCTCGTTTGTTAAAATTTCGGAAGAGGTCAATAAAAACAATCCCTGGCTTGTACTCAACCAGAAGTTTGACAATAATACAATCCCTGCTTTTGCCGACCAGACGGTGATCGTTTGGGGATTGGGAAAATCTGTTGGCGATACACTAATTTACCTCGATGAAAGAGGCAGACAACTTAATTTGAAATTAGTTGGCGGACTGGCTAACTCTGTATTCCAGGGACATGTTATTATTTCGGAACAGGCGCTTTTGCGAGCCTTCCCTTCAAACAGTGGTTATCGCGTTTTTTTAATTGATGCGCCGTCTGAAAAATCAAATACTATCTCGGATAATCTTTCCTGGACGTTGAGTGACTATGGCATTCAGCTATCAACAACAGCCGAACGGTTAGCAGCCTTCAATACAATTGAAAACACCTACCTGTCCATCTTTTTAGCCCTTGGTGGTTTAGGACTGATTCTCGGCAGCATCGGCATGGGCGTTGTGGTGATGAGAAATATTTTAGAACGGCGCAATGAACTGGCGCTGCTCGGTGCAGTCGGATTTCGTTCAAAATCAATTCGCCTGCTCCTTGTTTCAGAGTATTGGCTTTTATTAATAATTGGGCTAACCATTGGGGTAATTACCGCCGGGATTTCAGTGCTGCCGGCAATTTTCTCTCCGGGAAGTGAAATTCCTTTTTTAACTATTTTTCTTTTCGTTGTTGCAATCTTAATCAGCGGTGGATTTTGGCCTTTGCTGGCAACTAAATTGGCAGCGCGGAGAAATATTTTGGGGGATTTGAGGAATGAGTGAAGTTTTCCTCGCAAAAAAATTAAAAAAGTACTTGACAATTTATTACATTATTTTTGATCAACAGATGTTTTCGGATATTCATCTTTCTACAAATCCCATTCCTGCGAACACAGGTTTCCAAGCGATTAATTTTAGAATCCTGTTTTCTGAATTACAACCGACAACTGTGCTAAAAGTAAATATTCAATCCGAAAGCTGAGAGAAGAAAAGCAGCCATTTTAACACTCCCCGTGTCCAGTAAAAAATATGGGTAAAGAGAAGGCCAACTGGCGGATGGATATTTCACCCCGTGAGATAATGGTTTTGAATAATCTCTTAAACCTTCAACATTTCATCGCTATCAAGCTAATATCTGGATTTTGATTCTACTATCTCACGGGGTGAAATTTTATCTCAGCCATCTTTATGTTTTTGTTTGAAGAAATAATAATAAAAAATATAAGATGTAAAAATGAAAAAAGAATATTCTAAAATATTGCCCCCCCGCCCGATTAATTGTAAAATTTACAAAATTTATATAAAGAAATCCAAATTACAGTCCGCCGGATAATGGTGGATTGTGGTTTGGGTTTTTTTATTTGTAAAAACAAATTAACACTTGCCATAGATAATTTGGTGAGTGAGAACGTGTTTATAGAAATCAAAATATTGAGCCGGCTGATTTGCAGGTGTTCGGGGATTGTTGGCATAATGGGGTAGCCCCATAAAATAGATAATTAATGTGCTATTTAACGATAAAATATAAAATAATTAGGAAGTAAAAATGCTAAAGAGCTATTCGAACAAATTATTAAGCTATTTTTTATTTTTTTCCTTTTTTACAACAGTTTCTGCTGAAAATCATAGTGGTACTATTGGCTCAGAAACATGGACACTAGCAAACAGTCCCCATGTAATTATTGGTAATGTTACGATTGTTGGTCAACTTACGATTGAGGCGGGTTGCACTGTTCAATTTAATTCGGGAAGAATTATAGATTCAGGGGGTGGTCGTTTAGTTGCAGATGCAGAATCAGGGAATGAAATTATTTTTACCGGAGTAAATAATAATCATTTTCAATTGTTTCCTAGGGACCACATTTTTGATTATTGCCAAATCCAGAATGTACGACTTTATTTACCATTTGGTATTGGGCCAGCCACAATCTCAAATTGCACATTTAGTAACTGTTATCCTGCTATTGAGTCCGAAAGACCAATAATATTATGTAACCCAAACAGTTTTCAAAATTGTAGGCCTGGCATTGTTATATATAATGGCGATAATTCTCAGATCTCAAATCAAATATTGACTAGTTGTAATGATATGCCAATACGTTTGATTAACTCACCCAATGTAACGATCACAAATTGCAACATTTCAAATTGCAACTGGCCAATCAGTATAGACATGCGCTCCCATCTCAACTCTTCGAGTTACTTACCTACCACTGGAAATAATGAGAACGCAATCAATATTGGAGGCGGAACTTCCAGTGATGTAACCTGGCATGATTTCGGGATACCCTACCTGGTGACTGAGGCGCATATTGAAGTTTATTCAGGTCATACATTGACTATTGATCCAGGCGTTACTGTAAAACTTCATCAAACTCGCTGGTTCGGTATTAACGGGACGCTCGATGTGAACGGTGTTGCGGGAAACGAAGTTGTGTACACCGAATGCACAACTAACCAAGGGTGGGCAGGACTATATTTTACGTCCGGATCTTCTGGAGATTTGCAGTATTGCAGAATTGAGAAAGGACAGACGAATGGTCAGTTGAATGTTGTTCAGGCAACACTCACAATGAATCAATGCACTGTTCAAAATATGAACAGAGGTTTATTTTGTGATGGTTCATCACCGACATTGAACAATTGTGTGTTTATAAATAATCTATCAGATGGTGTCAAATTAACCAATGGATCCGTACCGAATTTTGGTTCCGATGCATCCGATGGAAACAATATTTATGGTAATGCCGGGTATCAACTATATAACGGACAAAGTAACAATATTACTGCCGAAAATATTTACTGGGGCACAGCCGACGAAGTTACGATCGATTCTTATATTTATGATGACAATGAAAATGTTAGCAACGGTAATGTTGATTTTTCACCCTGGGTGAGTTATTCAGAAACTAATATGGCCAGTACAGATTCTACAATTTCGTTTAATGAAAGTGGAGATGGCCATGCCGTGGATTTATATTTTTCAAGTGTTTCAGGCAGCGGAAATGTAACCGTTCGCCAGACCAATGAACAGCCGCCAGATGCACCTTGTTTCAATGTATGTGACCATTATTTAATAATTGAAATTGATGAAAGCATAACATCCTTTTCAGTAAACATAACTTTCCATTATACTGACGCAGACGCATCTGGATACAATGAATCCAGTGCTTTCTTCGGTATTGCTAAATTTAATAGCACCACCAACACCTGGCAATGGCTTGGCGGCACCGTTGACGCGACCAATAACACAGTAACAGTCAGTGGAATTACTTCCTTTTCAACCTTTGCCTTGTTCCGTCGAATTTTTGGTGATATAACAGGAGATGGCTACGTGGATGCTGCTGATTTACAACGATTGGGCGACTGCTGGCATGCAACGAACAGCGGAGAATTCACAGGTGGAAGTGACGCCAGGTTTTTCAATTACAACAAAAATACTGATGCTGGCAACCAAATTATTGATGCGGCAGATTTGCAGGTGTTTGGAGATTGTTGGCATAATGGGGTGCAGCCATAGGGAACGGATTAAAAGTAAACTTGTTGGTTATGATATCG
>JADHVV010000116.1 GCA_016783825.1 Candidatus Zhuqueibacterota bacterium
AGATTAATTTTCGCTATTTTTATTATCATGCAGGTTTTGATATTCTGCTGCGACAAAAATCCATTTCATCCTAAAAAAGAGTCGCATCCTAAAGGGAATCAACCACCGGAAACGTTTTTATTTTTATTTATTGCAGAAGCAGGTTTGGATTCAGTTGCTGTAGATAGCGTTGGCATTGACACTACCACTAGTAAACAAGTCTTACATTGGTGGGGAGATGACAGCGATGGCCAGGTAATTGGTTATTATATTCAGTGGGATCACCAGGATGAACCGACCTGGACAACATCTGAATATGATACTTTTTATGTACCCATTCGCACAAATTTTGATCGTTTCACTTTAAGGGTCTGGGCAGTTGATAATGACAGCTTAAAAGATCCAACTCCTGCCGTGCAAACATTTCCTGTTTTCAATTCAAAACCTGAAATTGAATTCAAGGTAAATAGTAATCCGCCTGCACCAATAACGGGCGCTGATGTAATTGCTTACACTTTTCCAACTCGAACCTTTATATGGGATGTTATTGATCCGGATGGCATTGAAACGGTAACTAATATCTATTACACAGTTGATGATACTACCTCCTGGATTAAACTTCCCGGAAGTGAACGCTCTATTAGGTTAACAGATCTCTCCCCCGGTGAACACACATTCTATGTAAAAGCCGAAGACATCGCCGGTGCACAAAGCAAAACGCTATCCTTTCCCGATCCCTTGGACTCTGACACTCCCAACACATGGGTGGTTAAAGAGCCAGTCGGCGACGTACTGTTAGTAAGTGATTTTGCTCAAGATCAGAGTACCCTTACCGTACAAAGCATTTATGAGGGGATGTTAAATAATATTGTAGGAGACCAAGGATATAGTGTTTGGCAAATAGGCACTTCCAGAACTCCGGAGATTAATCCCCAAAACAGCTTACCTTACGTTACAGCAGATGTAAAAGCATATCTTGGCTATTTCAAAAAGGTTGTTTGGTTCGCTCACTATGGGAGACCCAACCTATCCAGTGCAGGTTTAAGCCTGACTCAATATATTGCTGAAGGGGGTAATGTTTTTATTACTAATGCCAATAAAGAAACACCAGATACAATGTGGACATTTACTGATATAGATTCGGTTTACAAATTGAATCCCGGGGGAAGATTATTCGCCGGCGTGAATGTGTTAGCATCATTCACCAACACGGACGAAGATTCAACGCGTGATTTAAGACTCGCTAAATTAATAGGTAATAGAGTATCCGCATTAATTCCCGGCCGCAATGCGGAAGTGATATATCGCATGGAACCTGATTCAACTGCGAGTGTTACAGTTCCCTACAAAGGGTCACCTCCCGTTGGAATTCGTTATGAAGTCGGATTAGGAAAGTCAATATATTTCTCTTTACCGTTTCATTACTTAGATGGTAAAGGAAATATGGAACAAGTTCTACGATACATTTTATTAGAAGAGTTTGAACAATGAAAAAATTAATATTATTTCTTTCAGTTTTGATTCTCAATTATTCTTTTCTTTTTGCCCAAAACCAGTTCAAAGGGAAAATTGAAGGTGTTGTAACTGACATTAATACTGGTGAATCTCTGCCCGGTGTAAACATTGTGATCAAAGGTACTTATATGGGAGCAGCAACTGATCCCAATGGGAGATACGTTATCAACAATGTCAGTCCCGGTCAATTTGATATCAAGGTTTCTATGATCGGTTACAAAATTCAACTCAAAACCGGCGTCAAAGTTATTGCCGGTGAATCTTTAACCATTAATTTTGAATTGGAGGAATCGGTACTCGCCTTTGGTCAAGAAGTAGTGGTTATTGGGAAAAGGCCCTTATTGGAAGTTGATCTAACAGCCTCGGAAGAACATTTTACTGCTGACGAAATTGAAAACAAAATTGTCGAAAATGTCAATGATATTATTGCTCAACAGGCAGGTGTTGTAAAAAGCGACAATGAAATTCATATTCGCGGCGGCAGGGCAGATGAAAGTCTGTATATTGTAGATGGTATCTCTATCAAAGATCCGCTTTCCGGATACGGAAATACGCTTTATATAAATTCCGATGCCATCAAAGAACTGAAAGTAATCACCGGTGGATTTAATGCGGAGTATGGACAGGCTATGTCTGGTGTTATTGATGTGGTTACCAAAGAAGGAAGCCAAAACTTTACTGGCGGCATTACACTTAAAACTGATCATTTCGGATTTGATCTAATTGATAATTTTAACACACAGATCGTTGAGTTCAGTTTTGGTGGTCCCGAGCTTTTCACAAATTATCTTCTTCCTGCAATCGGTTTAAAAATCCCCGGGCAACTATCCTTTTTCTTATCCGGCTATGGCAATATTTCTGATACTTACCTGACCCAGGCATCAAAACTTTTTCCCAGCCGCTCAGGTCTCAACACATTTGCGCCTCGCCAGGAAAACGATTGGCATATTTTAGGAAAATTATCCTGGAAAATTAATCCCAACCAAAAATTATCCATCTCTTATGATCGTTCATTGAATATTAACCAGGGTTTCTTTCGCTCTTATGTAATTTCACGGAATTATTATCCTTATCAATACAGCAAGAATCTTGAAAATTATCCGACATTTACGTCGGAAGCAATATTGGGTAACTTATCCTGGATGCACACCATTAGTTCAAGAACTTTTTATGAAATTACGCTTGGCAATTTTTATAATTCAACGCATAGCTCAGTACAAAATAAACACTGGACTGAATATACCGAACGTCTTGATTTAGCGCCGATCAGGTATCTTCCCGGGCCAGGCGGGGATATGATAATCCGCCGCGGCGATGGATTTTACGATTATGGCGATTACGGACAATGGTATGATTATTATGCCGATACCTGGACTTTAAAAGCTGACATCACATCTCAGATCACTCAAAAGCATCATGTAAAAGCTGGGATAGAAAATGATTATACAGAAATGCAGGTGGTGGATATTATCGATCCCTGGGTTGACAGCGGCGCTGGTTATGGGCGCAGTTATGATATTTACCATGTCTTTTCCGACGCAGGTACTTTTTATATTCAGGATCGAATTACTTATGAGGGTATGATTGTTAATATCGGGTTAAGGTATGATTACTGGTTCCCTGGAAAATTTGTTCAAGACGCAATCGATGATCCGGAAACCATAATAATATCAGATGCTGCACGAAAGAGATTTAAAGACGATACCTTTGAAATATTCGGCTATCGAGGCAAAGGACATTTAAGTCCAAGGATCGGAATATCTCACCCGGTAACTGACCGGGACGTTCTATATTTTCATTACGGTCATTTCTCGCAGCGCCCCAGGGGGCAATATGTGTATGCAAAATTAAAATCAACTTCTGCAGCAACATACCAGTTATTTGGAAATCCAAATTTAAATCCGACAACAAGTGTATCTTATGAACTGGGAATAAAACATAAGTTTAATGAAAATTTAGTGGCGGAATTCAAAGCTTATTACAAAGATATGTTTGATTATGCTTCAGCTGAAAGAATTTCAATGGAGAATCCAAGACTGGGTAACATAAGTTACTTAATGTATATGAATATGGACTATGCCCGCTCAAAAGGGATTGAAATACGAATAAAGCAACGGTATGCCAGGTATTTAACCGGCACATTAAATTATACTTATGCGGTTAGTAAAGGAAAAAGCTCAAAACCAACTGACAATTTATTAGTTCAGGCTGGTAAAATTTCAGAAAAACCGTTGAAAGAGAACTTCCTTGGTTGGGATAGACCTTTTCGATTAACTTTAGACCTCAATTTTTTTGTTGGTGAAAATGAAAGTTTCCCAATCTTCGGCTGGAAAATTCCCGAACAGTGGGGAATTAGTACTCATTGGGAAATTGAGCCGGGAAAAAGATATACTGAACTTATCGACATTGAACAAGAAATATATGATTCCGCCAATCCTTATACGAAAATGGCGCCCTATTGGCATCAACTTGATTTCAGGATTTACAAATATTTCGATTTAATGGGAATGAATTTTTCTTTCATAATTCAAGTAGAAAATGCACTCGATGCTAAAATTCCACGAATCATTAACCCATATACCGGGCGTGAATATCGACCGGGTGATATTTTAACAAAAAGTTATACGCGAGATATTAATCCTGCTCCGAATCCAATTGAAAATCCATCGAAATACCGCTGGCCAAGGACAGTGCGGTTTGGATTGTCGATGAAGTTTTAGTTTAATAAGGATAACGATAAACATTAGATTGTGAGATTTGTTTTTAGAATATATAATGTGAGCTGAATATGAAAACAAAAGTTATTTCAATATTTATAGTTTTTTTAATAACTATACCTTTCACCTCCTTTGCTCAAAATTTATTCCCTCTTTTAGGTGGACAACGCGCTGGCACAGCGGCTGCAACATTCTTAAAAATTGATGTTGGCGCAGAGGCAGCAGCAATGAGTGGCGCTGCAGTTGCATTGGCATCTGACGCAACTACACTGTACTGGAATCCGGCAGCAGCAGCACAACTAACAGGAAACTTTTTAACTATGAGTCATATTGAATGGCCAGTGGATATTCAATATGAATACATCGGCTATATTCATCATATTCCACGAATTGGTACATTTGGCCTAAGCTGCGGCATGCTTCACATGGCAGACATGGAAGTTACCACTGTCTATCATCCGACAGGAACAGGTGAATATTTCCGCTACAACGACACTTTTATGGCGTTCACTTATGCCAAAAAAATGACAACCCGTTTCTCTTTTGGCGCATCAGTAAAATATGTTGAAGAGCATCTCGCCGGGCTCAAGATGGGAGGTTGGATGCTTGATCTGGGCACGTTTTACTGGACAGGATTTAAAAGCTTACGCTTTGCTGTAAGCCTGGTAAATTTTGGCCCTGATTTAAAACCTGATGGAACTTACATGAAAAAAACAAAAGAGGGGGGATATTCTGAAAGTCAATATGAAGCCTTCTCACCACCCACTACATTCCGTGTGGGCTCTGCCATGGATGTTTATTCAAGTGAACAATATAGTATCACGACTTCTTTTCAAATCAACCATCCAGTGGATAATGCTGAGAATGCGGTTATTGGTTTGGATTTCGGATTATTGAATCATTTGCACGTGCGCACTGGTTATCGAATAAATTATGATGATGAAAAATTTACTTTTGGCGCCGGTTTTGTGACAAATATTGGTCAATCCAAAATCGTGATCGATTATGCATATAAAGATTTTATTAACTTAACTTCGACTCATCAATTTACATTAGGATTTCAATTTTAGAGGATTTTGCTTTGAAAATTAGAATTAGTGTCTTTTTATGTATTATGCTTTTTGTCGGTTTTGGCTGTGGTAAAAAAATGGAGCTGCCAACGGTAGTTAGTTCGCCAGAATCGTTTGGAGCTAACGATACATCATATACACATTTGAACCTCATCTGGGATGCAGCGACAATAGGATATAATCCTTCTAATCCAATGACGCCGGTTGATATCGCTATCGGTGAAGATGGTTACCTGTTCGTTGCTGACAGTGCTAATGACAGAATAATAACTATTTCTCAATCGGGTAATTTGGTTACTCACGAAAATTTAGATGCTATCGAACCACTTTCAACACCGCTTGGAGTTGACATCGATTCGAAATTAAATCTATTAATTGTTAACGGGACAAATACGGTTTATGTTTGGAATCAATATCTGAATAATATGGGTGTTGATTCTATATTAACCGGAATTAATGATGAACAAAATTTGATTTTTTCCGACGATGTAGCTAAAATTGATTCTGTTTTAGGGATTCATCCATTTTATATCGATGAAAATGAAGCGTCCAAATTTCAAGGAATAGCTTTTGGTCCTTCAGCAGACAGTACAATTTTTATTACGGATAAAGGGAACAATCGCATTCTTGAATTAAAGATAAAATATAGCGGTGCCGTCAAGTTAAATAATGGAAGAATTCGACCGACGTTTTATGGTGTTTTTGAAAAAGATATTGCTACTTATGGTTCAGGTGCCGGGACAGTGGATAATCCCCGAGGAATAACTGTGGATGAAGAGGGTAATATTTATTTTACTCAACTTGGTGGAAATTTTCTTGTCCAAAAATTAACAAAGCAAGGTACGGATTATATTTCACAATTCACACTTTATGAACATCCAATTATGGATTTAAATCGATTCGAAGGTCCTTTTGATATCTCGTTAGATAAAAATGACAACATCTTTGTGATAGATACTGAAAGTGGCAAAGTTTATAAATTTTTTAATAAAGGAAATAGAGCAGGACAGGTGGCAAGTTTGGGTAGAAAAGGACTTTCTGAAGCGACATTTAACTTCCCCTTTAGTATTGTGATCTCTGATAACGATGTAGTTTATGTTGCAGATACAAGAAATAATTCCATTGAGCGTTATCAATTCTCAGTTTCAGAAGAAGACCTGCCTGTTGAGCAGCCCTGATAAAAAGGATTTTTTATTTGTTGATTAATATCTATAAATTATAAAAAATGAACGTATTGCAAATCTCAACGCTTCGACGGAATTTTGAAGCTCGTAAATTGCAATTCATTTTCGTTTTCCGAAATCCGTTATTCAATTTTCAAAATCATTAAACTAAAAATATTGTGAGAATATCTAAAGCATTAACAATTCTGTTCGTCATTTTATATTTGGTGGCGGCAGGAAATGCTCAATCACAAAAGAAACATTATGTCTCTTTTGCAACGCCTGAGGAACTACAAACATATCTACGTTGGACTCCTGAAAAACAACCGCTTATCGCCGCCCACCGTGGCGGCCCAATGCCCGGCTTTCCTGAAAATTGTATCGCGACATTTGAAAATGCTCTATCCTATGCTCCCTGCCTGATTGAGTGCGATGTGCGCAAATCCAAAGATTCAATCTTAGTAATGATGCACGACAGAACATTGGATCGTACTACCACTGGTAAAGGGAAGGTTAGCGAATACACACTCAAAGAACTCAAAAAATTAAAATTGAAAGATAATAGTGGAAAAGTCACTTCTTATGGAATCCCAACATTAGCGGAAATTCTGGAATGGGCACGTAACAAAACCATTGTGGAGTTAGATATTAAAAGGTCAGTGCCTCCGGAAGAAGTTGTAGCAATTATCCAGAAAAAACATGCTGAGAGCTACACGATAGTCATTACTTATGATATACAACAAGCCTTACATTACCATAAATTAAATCCCAAATTAATGATATCTGCATCTGCTAAAGGGATTAAAGGAACGCGGATTTTATTGGATTGTGGAATTGACTCAAAAAACTTACTGGCTTTTGTAGGTGTCTATGAACCACCCAAAGATGTTTATCACCTATTACATGACCATGGCATTCGGGCAATACTTGGTACTATGGGAAACCTTGACCGCAAAGCTTCCAGGCATGGTTTTCAAATCTATAATCAATTGTTCAAAGATGGCGCAGATATCCTAGCCACTGATAATGTTTTACTTGCGGCAAAAGCAGTGAAGATATTATGCGATCAATAAAATCTTCAGGTTACTCACTTTTATCAAAATTTTTTTGTACCCACAATCTATAAATGAATATCCATTATTATTTAGTTACGTGAAAGATTGGGTTTAGTGTATAACTTTCATACTTTAAGAACGCAGTAGTCATATTCAAGTTTGGTGTTAAGAATATGTAAAGTAGCAATGCCTATTTTACACATACTAAAATCCTTTGTGTAAGATAATCAGCCGGAAGAATAATAATCATATGTGGAGTAAGAAATGAAAAAAGGATTCATCATTATATTATTTGTTTTATTAACGCTAAAAGCGAACGCCCAAATTGTAACCGATATATACAATGTCCAACAAAATGTAACGCTTATTGGTAAAGAAGTAGCCGTATTAGGCATCGTAACTGCTGCTACAGGAATCTTTCATCCGCAGCTAACTTTTATAGAAGATTCCGATAGCGGACCATGGAGCGGCATTGTTGTACGGGATAGGGATGCGAATTTCAATGCTGTTCAAGGAGATAAAATTAGAGTTATCGGAACGGTTATCGAACATAATGAGACGACAGAAATTTTGATCAACCAGTATTATGTTTCAACTAAAGACAACCAATTGGCGACTGTTAAGGTTAAAACAGCTGATCTCGCAACAGGATCAGCGGCCACCGAATCTTATGAGAGCGTGCTGGTTCAAGTAGACAGTGTAATTGTTGTCAATGACAACCTTGGAAATGGTGAATGGCTTGTTGATGATGGGAGTGGTGCTTGCCGGATTGGTAATGATTCACAGTACCTATTATATGATATACCAGCTATTGGGACTGAAATTAATTCGATTTCCGGAATCCTCGTTTTCAGTGATAGTCAATTTAAACTGCAACCCCGAAACACGACTGATATTGTGGATAATAGTACATCTATTGAATATGATATCCACACAATTCAACAGAGCAACTCACTAATTGAAAAAGTGGTAATAACTTCTGGTATTGTAACAGCAGCTACAGGAATTTTTCACCCGGGAAAAACATATATAGAAGAGCCAAATGGTGGACCTTGGAGCGGTATTCTGGTATGGGACAGCACGGCAACGTTTCAGGCTAATGAAGGCGATAAAGTCTACATAACAGGAGAAGTTATTGAAAATAATGGGTTGACTGAAATTGTTGTTCACAGTCATGAAACTTTAAGTACAGGGAATCCATTACCGCAGACAGAAATGGTGACGACTGCCGATATCCGTACAAAATCAGAATCGTATGAAAGTGTATTGGTTAAAGTCTTCAATGTTTACATTTCTGATAACAAATTGGGAAATGGTGAGTGGGAAATTAATGATATAGCCGGCGCCTGTTCAGGACTAAGAAATTTATGCCGAATCGGCAACGAAACAACGAATTTCACTTACACAGTTCCACCGACAGGTACACCATTTGTTTCAGTAACTGGTATTTTAAGTTACAGTAATAATAATTTTAAATTAGAGCCGCGTTATCGATCAGATATAATGGAAGACAGTATCGCTCCAATTGGTGATACACTGACAATTATCCAGCGTCCACTTATCAATATCCCGACTATTATTCAACCTGGTGATACATTGGAAATACTCTGTGATTTATCTACCAACCCGACTATGTGGGAGGCTTCACTCATTTTTAATAACCATGAAATCCAACTTACTTCATTACTTCATGAATTCCGTGATGATACGCAGCTTTGGGCGTTGAAAGCCATCCTGCCGAAGTCTATGTTACACGAGCTCTATGATTTGAGATTAAAAGTGACTGGAGAAAATATTGATAGTGAAAAAGATGCGGTTCAAGTGATTCCCAGTTTTGATGATGATTTTTATTTCATCCATGTTACAGACACACATCTTCCCAGAACATCATATTGTTACCAGAATGGTTATGAACAGGATACATCGGAAATGGATGACTTTAGAGCTGTTATAGAGGACATTAACTTAATAAATCCAGCGTTTGTTTTACATACAGGAGATTTTGTACACGAAGGAGAATTGGAAAACTTTTGTAATAACAGGTATTATACAAAAGCAAAACAAATATTGGCTGAACTTGATGTGCCCCTATATCTTGTTTCAGGGAATCACGATCTTGGTGGCTGGAGTGATACGCCGATGCCTGTTGGAACTGCACGAAGAGATTGGTGGAAATTCTTTGGCTGGAAGTACTTGAATAATCCACCTGAAAGCAACGCTCAATATACTCAGGATTACAGTTTTAATTATGGTAATTGTTTATTTATTGGACTTGAGGCATATCGAAATTATGATTGGTGGAAATCAGAAATTTATGGTGGAGCGAGTTTTACAGATGGTCAACTATCATGGCTTCATAATAGGCTGAACCAAGCTAATAATTCAGAACTCAAAATATTATTCTATCATTTTGACTTTGATAACGAATTAGATATCAATAATTTAGGGATTGATCTTGCTCTCTGGGGTCATACGCACAGTGACTATGGTTCGATATCGCAGCGCCCCTATAGCTTGGCAACTGAAGCATGCTGTAATGGAAGGCGGGCTTATCGTTTGATTCGAGTGCAGGGAAACAATATTAAACCCGCAGCTACTCTTCATGCTGGTAGATATGGTGCAAACTTGAAAGTAGAATTTAGCAATGATATTGCAGATTCGCTAACAATCACCACAGCTGTTGTATCTAACCAGACAAACGAAGAATTCGAACATGCTCTCATTAAATTCTCCATTCAACCAGGAGTGATTTCAAGCGTTGAAAATGGCACACTCGTTCAAATCGATTCTCTAACATCTCCCTGGACAGCCTATGTTCAAACGTCAGTAGCTGCTCGATCAACAACAGAGATAACAATTCAATATTTAGCAAGCAAAGTCAACCAGTCCAAGAAAATTGCTACATCATTTAAACTTGAACAGAATTATCCCAATCCATTTAACTCAGGCACAAATATTAGCTTCACGATACCAAACCATCTAACGAATTCTTTTATTGAACTTGCTATTTACAATGTTCAAGGGAAAATAATAAAAAAGCTCATTGATGAAGAGCTTCCTCCTGGTACTTATTCAACGATATGGAATGGAACAGACAATAATGGAGTTAAAGCTGCTAGTGGTATTTATTATTACATAATGAAATCGGATAATTATTCAGAAAGAAAAACTATGATTCTAATTAAATAGTATCAAATGACAATAGGAGGAAACTACTTTAATAATAAAAAAGTTGGCAAACACATATGAGAAAGTATATACTTACCCAATCTTATTAGTCTTAAAATATTTTTTTTAGATGTAACATTATTTCCTTGTTGGCAATAGTCCCGCTTTTACATTTAATCTGATTTCCCTTTTGTATGAGTTTAGCGCATCAGATATCAATCAATCTAGTCATTTAAAATAAATTGATTTTAGGGTAGGCTAGTTATATTAATGAAAATCGGGATTTGACTAACAGCCTCCGCAAAATTAGAGTTTAAGAATAATTAATTCCATATCAACGTTATTTTAACAAAATTATGAAAATTATCGGGATAGATTTACTAAATTAATTCCGCTAAGTAAATGCCATCGTGAAAGCTGAAAAGTGACTATAATTAACATGTTAAGAAAAGGAGAAGTATTTGAGAATCCAGATTTATACAATGCAAACAATCGACGAGGCTTTAGCTGTTATCGCATTAGGTGTCGATCATATTGGGGTAACACCAAGCAATATTGGTTTGCCGGGTGAAGTGGACTATGAGACAGCGCGAGCGATTGTAGATGCAGTTGGTAATTCGGCCGTTTGTGTTGCTCTGTCGGTAGAATCTAATTTGGATTCAATTGAAACGATGGTACAAGAAGTCCGTCCTGATATTTTGCAGCTCTGTGGTCTTGAGAATATGCTCCTCCCCGATGCAATTGTTTCTCTGCGAGACCGTTTGCCCAATTTAGCAATCATGCAGGCGGTCTCTGTTGCTGGACCAGATGCATTAAATGTAGCCTTAGTATACCAGGAAGTAGCCGATTATCTCATACTGGACACTCAATCCCCTGATATTGTCGGTATTGGCGCATCTGGCGAGATCCATGATTGGAATATAAGCCGGGAAATTGTTCGACAAGTACGGATACCCGTCATACTGGCAGGTGGACTTTCGCCTGAGAACGTAGCCGAGGCCATCCGCATTGTGCAACCTTGGGGAGTGGACTCGTTAACACACACAAACCGATTGCTACAGGGAGGCGGCTTTCGTAAAGACCTCGATTGTATCCGCCAGTTTGTGATGGCGGCTAAAGGAATACCATAGATTTTGACTGGATCATAAGTTGTTGTAACTGGCTACGCACATATACACACGGTAGCTAATTTGTCTGATCAGAGTTTGGTCTCATCTGATCAGACAGACTTCATCTTAACAAGCTTGTGATCTTTGGATATCAGCACGATGTAATTCAGTAGCCTCTTCGATCCAAAATATTGCTGACAAAATAGAGTAAATTTCCGCTCTAATTCGTCCTGATGTTTATTACTCTATAAATGCATTTTTTTTTGTTAGGCTCGAAGGCGAGAAATTGGTTGAGCTTTAACAATGAATATAAGTAAATATTTGCTATAATATTTTAAAATTTTCGCTTCCATAAACTTGGATTAACTTAATGAGAAGATTTATGTTAAAATATTACAAAAAACTATCCAAAAGCATATTCATCTTCATTGGCAAAGTAGGTTTTTGCTTGGTTTTTGTTTTTTCTCTCCATTCAGGTATCACTATTGCTCGACAAGGTCAATTAAAGATAGATGACAGATGGGTCATGAAAACCGGTGACAATCCGGATTGGGCAAAAACTGATTTTGATGACAGCGCATGGAAATCCATCCGGGTTGGAGAAAGCTGGGAAAAAACCGGATACACTGAATATGATGGATACGCCTGGTACAGGATCAGATTTGTTTTTCCTGAAAAATGGAATCAAAGTGAAGAACATGGCTTTCTCAGTCTATCCCTAGGTTTTATTGATGATGTAGATGTGACGTATTTTAATGGCGAAAAAGTTGGCTCATCCGGTTCAATGCCACCTGAATTTTCTACTGCCTATTACATAGCTCGTAAATATCGCATACCCACAACTTTAATTCATTGGGATAAGCCGAACGTCATCGCTGTTAGAGTGTATGATCGCAGAAGAGATGGTGGATTCTATAAGGGGCCATATGTTATCAAAGAACCTGAGATAGATGACATACTTGATTTGAACTTTGAGCTTAAGAATTCAAACGGTATATATCACCATCCTGATCCGCTACCGGTAACTCTAAATGTTCAAAGTTATTCTAATACAGATTATCAAATGACTTTTGTATGTACGCTCAAAAGTGACCGTCTCGATAAAGATATTATATATGCCACAAAAAGAAGCAGTATACATGTTAATGGGAAAAGTAACGTAACCGAAACACTGGAATTTTATCCATCTGGTCCGGGATTTTATAACATTATTTCAGCGTTAAGTAACAATAATGATGAAACAGTTAAAAAGTCCATAATGTTAGGATACGATCCTGAGAATATAAAAACTGAGCTAACACGCGAAAATGATTTTGAAGAATTCTGGGAAAAACGCAAGCAGGAACTGGCACAAGTTGATCCTGCATTTAAAATGATAAAGAGCGATCGGTCAACCGATGATGTTGACGTTTACCTTGTCGAAATGTGCAGTTATGGAAATGTGCGGGTAAAAGGCTGGTACACGGTTCCTAAAAAAGACGGGCCGCATGCAGCAATTTTAAGTGTGCCTGGGTACACTTCCACCATGTGGCCAAATGTTAATAGAACAAACGTCGCTACCTTTGCACTAAATCCCCGCGGGCACGGCAACAGTAAGGATGATATTGATCCGAAGGGCACCGAATATATGTTCCTCGGCTTTGATCCTGATCACCCTGAGAAATATATTTATATTGGGGCTTACCTGGACTGTATTCGTGCTGTGGATTTTCTGGTATCCCGGCCTGAGATTGACAAATCACGGATCGGTGTTGAAGGTGTAAGTCAAGGTGGTGGTCTATCTTTCGCAACAGCTGCACTTGATCAAAGAATCAAGTGCTGTGCGCCAGATATACCATGGATGGGTGACTGGATCGGCTATCTTGAAGCAGCTGATTGGCGTCATGAAAATTATCCAGTGTTAATCAAAATGCATCCTGGGCTCACATTTAGTGATATTAACCGCATCCTTAGCTACATGGATACAATGAACCTGGCCGATCGGATAAAATGTCCTTTGCTTATGGCTGTTGGACTCCAGGATGCCGTGTGTCCGCCACGCAACTCATTTGCTACATACAACCAGGTACACTCCGAAAAAGAGTATCGTATTTATCCATTCTCCGGTCATGGTGTATGGCGTAAACATAATGATGTAAAGAATAAATGGATGGCTAAAATTTTAAATGTTGAAGAATCAGGGCTCTAACTCGAGGGGAGCATAAATCTTATCCTCCTATTTATTCCTTGAAAGAGAGACTAAAAATCAATATTATTTGATTTTTTAGAAAACCAAATATATATATATCCCATAGGAATAATTTGATCAATTCCTTATTGAAAACGTATTGGAATTTCAACCATAACCCAGCGCACTAAAGTGCAGGCGAAGGCTGAGGCAAAGGCGAAGGAAAAAATCTTAAACCTTTAATCTTCTACCTTGCTCCGCCTTAGCCTTCGCCTCAGCCTTTTCGTTGTAATAGTAATTGATCTTTATTAAA
>JADHVV010000117.1 GCA_016783825.1 Candidatus Zhuqueibacterota bacterium
ATCTTGCGAAGAATAAAACAAGCCAATGTCATGCTGAAAACCCGGTAAGGCAAGATGGTATCTTGCGAAGAATAAAACAAGCCAATGTCATGCTGAAAACCCGGTAAGGCAAGATGCCATCTTGCCCTACAACAAAAAAGGAAAATCAAATTGAATAAAGTCAAAACCCTGGTAATTAGAACCGCCGGTTCAAACTGTGATTATGAAACTGTTCATGCGTTCAAAACCGTTGGCAGTGAAGTTGAACTCGTCCACATCAACCAGGTTGTGAACAAAAAAACAATACTGAACGACTTTCACATCCTTGCCATCCCTGGCGGATTCACTTACGGTGATGATATTTCAGCAGGCAAAGTGCTGGCAAATGAACTAAAATACAAACTCAAAGATCAAATTCAACAATTCATCAATAACGGAAAGTTGATTATTGGAATTTGTAATGGATTTCAAGTATTAGTAAAAGCAGGTTTATTGCCTGAAATCAATTTGCATGGCGGTGACCAACAAGTAACCTTAACAGAAAATGACCCCGGGAAATTTGAAGATCGATGGATTTATTTACAACCAATTAGCCAAAAATGTGTTTTCACAAAAGGAATGACTGAAAAAGTCTATTATCCGATTGCTCACGCGGAAGGAAAATTTGTTGCCAAAGACCAGAACGTTCTGAAAAAATTGAAAATGAATGACCAGGTTGTGTTTCAATATATCAATCCGGAAGGTGGATCTGCGGATTATCCTTGGAATCCCAATGGTTCTGTTGAGAACATTGCTGGCATTTGTGATCCCACCGGAAGAATCTTTGGGCTGATGCCACACCCGGAAAGGTATTTTCATCCGACTCAGCATCCGCGCTGGACACGGGAAGGATTAAAGCAAGAGGCTGATGGCGTTAAAATATTCCAAAATGCTGTGGAATATGTATTAGAAAATTTCTTTTAGCTATCAGAAAATTTAAAAAATATTGTAACTATTCAGCGTAGTTACCAATGTCATTCTGAGGGAGCTTGCGACCGAAGAATCTCGTAAATTTATCTACAATTTATTTTTATAATACGAAATTCTTCACTTCCCACCCTCCCCAATCCCTTCCATCGTTCAGAATGACATTCATCCGACAAATGGCTGAACCATTACTTAAATTATAATTTGAGCCTCATACATCACTTAAAGAGTAAAAACCATGAGCTATTTAACAGGAAAACATTTTAGACTACTTGCCTTCTCTCTTCTAATTCTTATTTTGGCGTCCTGCGAGCCACTGGTAACACAATTTGAAGAGTTGGAAGACAGTATTATGTATTCTTCAAAAAACATCAAAGCGCCACCAACCACAGTTGATACGGTTACTGTAATGACGTGGAATATCCGGTTTGGCGCCGGTCGCGTTCCCTGGTTTGGTGACTCCTGCGGTGACCGCGTGATGCTCACTGAAAATGAAGTGCTTTCAAGTTTGGAAGGAATAGTAACCAAGTTAAACCAGGTGAAACCCGACATCCTATTATTGCAGGAAATCGACGTTGAATCTAAAAGATCCGGGTATATCGACCAGGTTCAGTGGTTGTTGGATCACAGCTATTTCAATTACGCGGCTTATGCCCCGGTTTGGAAAGCGCAATGGATACCGAGTGATGGATTGGGCAGGATGAATATGGGCAATGCGATTCTTTCGCGCTGGCAAATAAAAGAAGCTGTTCGCATCCAATTGCCGCTTCGAGGCGATCAGGATGGACTCACAAAATATTTTTATCTCCGAAGGAATATTTTAAAGACAAAAATTGCTTTGCCGGGTATGGACAACTTTTACGCTGTGAATGTTCATACTTCTGCTTTTTCAATGGATGATACCAAACAGAAGCACATTGATATGTTTACTGCAGAATTGGACAAAATCTCTGCCAACGGTGGATTATTTATCGCAGGCGGAGATTTAAATACGCTTCCACCCGGCGCAAGTTTTACTAATTATTGTCCGGATGAATTATGCCCCGGCGAGAAACCGGAAGATCAAGAGGGATGTGACTATTCTTTAGAAACCACCTGGCTAAACCAATTGTATGGTACCTACACACCAGCTATCGTCTTGAATAAATACCTCTCCGATGAGGAAAAATATTTTACACATACGCCGGATTGGACTGGTTTTTGGGATAGGAAACTGGATTACCTGTTTACCAATCATAAATGGCTTTCAGGCTCTGATTCTACACACCAGGAAACAACTGATTTGTCGGATCATTCGCCGGTAAGTGTAAAATGGGAGGTGCCAAAATGAAAAATACTATTCTCACAATCACAATAATAATAACGGTTTTACTTCCTCTTATTACATTGTCAGCCGGTGAATCAAATGAATCCACCAGGGGATTATGGTCACAGGGCACAGCCCATTTACTTCCAAAAGGGCGAATAGAGGTCGGGCTTTTTCAACCATTGCGATACGGTTGGTCTGAAAATTTGGAATTTGCCACCCATCCATTGCTGAATTTTTTAATGCCCAATTTAGGCGCTAAATGGTCTCATAAACCGGTTGCCGGATTTTTTATCTCAACAAGGCACAGCTTTTATTATCCCACACCACTTTTGCGAGTCGTATCACGCGAAGGAATTGGTGGAATGATCTCACCAGAGTTCAACATTCCGCACATGATTTCTCTGTACAATGAAATACTTTTTTCAAAACAGATAACCCCAAATTTTTTATTTACCGGAAAAGCAGGGTTTGCCTTTGCACTAAAATCCGGGAACCTGGACAGCAGATCAACAATCGACCTTCCACTGATCTTTCCCAGGTTAGCTATTTTTTACAATGGTTACGGATTCCGTTTTGGTGGTGACCTGAAAGGGAAATTATTTAAGCGCTGGTTTTTCCTGGTAGATGCTGATCTGTTTTATGTTCCCGATGAAAATGAAGGTTTTGCATTTGAACACAAAGGACTGATCCTTTGGACAAAAAGTGCAAGATTTCAAATAACCGTTGGATATAAATTAAGTTACGCAGAATACCCGTTTGGGACACAATGGCATTTGTTGCTGCCGATTTTTGATTTCCAATGGGCGTGGCAATTGAAGTAGCTCAAAAAAAGCTGTGGACTTGCATAATGGGAAAAATTTGAATTTAAAAAGAACATTTAGAAGGCTATTGGGTTATAAGGTAATTGGGTATTGAAGGTAATTCGATTCTAAAAATACTGGCAGCATGACAAATTGCCAATTACCCAATGCACTAATTACCCATTTACCATTTCGGTACTGGTTTATCCAGGTTAAGATATTGTACATTTTTTCCCAGATAATGGAGTTCAAGAACCATGAAACAATCATCTATTTTACTTGCTGTTGATTTAAACTATGACAGCTTCCCTACTCCCTTAAAATTTACACTACCAATTGTAGATGGGAAATTCGGAATTTTCAAATATCAGCAACATCCTTTCGATCCCGTAAGTGTGGAGAACATCACCTTTGAATATGCAGGTGAAAACCAGGTTAAAATTAGCATGAGAGGCGCGGGCCAGCTTAAAGTTGAAAATTTTCCGGATTTAAAACTTGGTGGAACAAAAATCGAAGCAAAAGCGAAATTACAAATCGATAATAATGTCCTAACGATTTTTGATCTTCACATATCGCGGTTAGATTTTCCCAATATTCCAGGTTTTGCTGACAAATTATTAAGCAGTTTATTCAACAGTTTATTATCAAATAGCCTGAAAGATAAATTAAAATTTGACCTTTCCGATTCCCTGGAAAAAATTAAAGAGAAGATCAATGAACCTATTCCAATGAATTTCGAATTAGGTAATACCAAATATAATTACAATATTCTTCCTGGCATTTCACCGGACATACCTGAACTAAAGATCTCTCAAGAAGGGATTCAAATTAGAATTCATTCGGCGCTTAAACCAGAAATTGTAGGTTGAGTGAATCTAGGATATTTAATATACCACTCCAACTGGTTAAACCATAATAAAAAAGTAATAAGAAGGAATGCTGAAGTATTGGATTCAATCTCCATCATTCCAAAACTCCAATAATCCATTATTCCTTTAAAATTGTACTGAATTTACCGGATTACATGATCTCGCCAACAGTGGTTAAATTCTCCGTTTAGATACTATAAATGCAACTCGATGACATCCTCATCCTGCAAAATATAATCTTTGTTAATCCGTTGTCCATCGAATACATCCTTACCCCAAACGCGGGCAAATTTAAGATTCCTGGCAAAATCTTTATGGACTGCCTGTGCAAAATCTAATAATGTATTTCCTTTTTGAAAAGTAAAAGGCTGCGCCATTTCAGCATCGTGCCCGGGACGTTTTGAATAAACACGGATAAGCTGGAGTATTTCAACTATTGAAAATTTTATGCTATCCAAATTTGTTTTATTTAAAGCAGAAACCGGGATTATCTGAAATCGTTCACCATAAAATTCTTCCAAAATTTTTAAATTATTTGCACATGTTGGCAAATCTGCTTTATTGGCGATGACAATGGTTTTCAAACAAATCCAATGAATCGGCTCCAGTGATTCATTGGGTATTTTTCCCTCCGCATAAATTTTATACTTTTCGAGAATCGATAGCGTTATCTCCATCTGTTCTAAAAGCTCATCGCAACAGGTATTAACAACCAGCAGTATCATGTCGGAGATGCGGATCATTGAAGAAACCCAATTTTCAAGGTGCTGTTCAGAAATGGCAGGTAAATCGACCAACTGGATTTGAATATCTTTGTAGGGCATCATGGCAGGATGAAAAATACGCGTGGTAAAAGGGTAATCAGCAACTTCAAGGTGGGCAGAAGTTAGCGAGTTTATTAAAAGCGTTTTGCCAACATTTGGCGCACCTACAACCATAACCTGTGCAGCGCCTTCCCGTTCCACACTGAAGCTGAAGCGATTCCCGCCCTTAGATTTTTTCACATCCATTTCGTCCTTGAGGCGAGCCATCTTTTTTTTGATGTCCCCCTGAAGCTTTTCTGTCCCTTTGTGCTTGGGAATCATCGCCATCATTTCTTTTAACGCTTTCATTTTCTCACGGTTTTCTTTTGCTGCTTTGTATCTCTCCTCTGCAGCATAGTATTGAGGCGTTAAATTAGCAGGCACAGGTACTTCCTCCCTATTTGTAAATTCATTTGATTATTACCCCGCTTTATTCATCATATTTTCAAAGGTAGCGGGATAACCTGAATTATTCCTAACGCAGCACAAGGCTGTAAACAAATTTACAGCCAAAATTTTCGTTAAAAAAACAAAGTTTTTAGGAGTGCTAGAATAATTCAGGTTACAAACATTTCAAAATAAATATAATAATTTTTTGTGCGAATGTCAAGTCCGCATTAAGAATATTGTTTAGACTAATAAATTTATAACTTGATTCTTTCAGCAAAATGAATTAGATTGTGTTTCTATTTTTTCAAAGATATTACAATTTAGGGGGCGGGATAAATTAAACTACACAAGTCGAATTTAAAAGCTATTGATTTACAACACATTTTTTATTTAAAATGGGATAGTTATTTATCCAGCCCCCTTAACAACAATTTTAGGGAAATACCATGACCACGAACCACCAGTATAAACAAATGGCAAAGCTCGTCGCTAAAAAAAGCATCCATCGACTATTTACTCCTGATAGCCTTTCCATCCTTCCTGAAATTAACTTTCACGAAAATTTAAGATTCCTGGATGTCGGTTGTAAAAAGGGAAGATTGTTATTTAAACTTGCCTCCTTTTTACACAATTATGAATTTCATGGATTAGATATTAATGCAAAGCATATTCAAAAAAATGATTCAAAAAATAAATATAATAATATAAAGTTTCATTGTGCGCCGGCAGAAGATATGCCATTTAGTAATGAGTATTATGACATTATTGTCTGTACCAATGCCCTGCATCATTTTCCACAACGGGTTCGTGCGCTCGATGAAATGCACCGCGTTTTAAAAAGCGGTGGAGAGCTCTATATTCTTGAGGGAGTAAATGGTAACGAATGGAAAAACAGGTTTGATAAGATATTAAGGCAATCCAAATTTATTCTTCCCGATAAAAAGTTCCTGCCCAAAACAGCCTTATTCAGAAAAAGTTATTTTATTCATTATACAAAGAAGAATTAGTGATTGTATCATATAAACCTTGATAATCCAAACCGGAGATGCAGCATGAAAAGCACCCCTATCACACCGCCAATTTGCTTAAGTGCAACCTATAAATTTGCCTCATCCGATGACTTGATCGATGTTGTACAAAATCGATCCGGTCATATATATTCCCGCTGGGATAATCCGACAATTCAGGAAACAGAGAAAGTAATGGCTGAAATTGAAGGCTATCAATCAGCTTTAGCATTCAGTTCCGGCATGGCGGCGATTTCGACTTCCATATTGGCTTTTTTGGAAAAGGGCGGCAAAATTGTTTATCAACGTCAAATTTATGGCGGGACATTTGAATTATTGAATGACTTTTTACCGCGCCTGGGTATCGAAACAATTGCTATTGATTGCGATAATTTAGAGGGATTTTATTCGGAAATTGAAAAAGGATTAACAATTCTTTATCTTGAGACTCCGACAAATCCTTTGCTTCGAATTGTTGATGTGAAACCACTGGCAGATGCAGCGCATAGAAAAAACGCACTCGTAATGTTAGATTCAACTTTTGCATCTCCTATTAACCAACGCCCAAAAGACCTTGGTGTGGATATCACCATTCATAGTGCAACAAAATACCTTGGCGGACATCACGATATAACAGCAGGATACATTTGTTGTGATAACGAATTTGTAAATGTTATTTGGAATTACCGAAAAATTATCGGCGGTGTGATGGATCCTTTAACAGCTTTTTTAGCATTACGTGGGATTCAGACACTGGAGCTACGTATCCAACGCCACAATGACAATGCCCAGACAATTGCTCAATTTTTGGAGAACCATAAAAAAGTCAAAATTGTCCATTATCCCGGGTTGAAATCCCACCCGGATTATGAAGTTGCGAAGCGCCAAATGAATGGTTTTGGAGGAATGCTTAGTTTTGAAATAAATACTGATTTTGAAGGCACAAAAAAGTTTATGGATAATCTCAAAATCATTACATTAGCCACGAGTCTTGGTGGTGTTTCCAGTCTTGCCAACCAACCAATTACCAATACCCATGCAGCCTTAAGTCCAGAAGCACGGGCAAAAGCAGGAATCAGCGAAAGCCTGGTGAGACTCTCTGTTGGCATTGAAAATCCGGAATTGTTGATAAAAGATTTGAAGCAAGCGCTGGATTGAATATAGACGGTTATGATTTGAAATATGCCAAAAACGAACATACCCCATCAAAGAATAATCACAAAAAACCCGACACTTAAACACAAAATGGAAGTACCTGTGAGAAAATTCTCAATTATATTTCTGCTCTTTCCTATCGTTTTATACAGCCAAATCCAATTACCTCTTTCCAGGCAGACACCACCCGAAGGGACATCGAATTCACAAATGATGGAATTCCTGAATGAAATCATAGCTAAAAAAAACATTTTTGATTTTGAAATTGCCGGAAAAAGCCGCTTGCAATTGGATATCCCTGTCATCTTTTTTCCTAATAGGAACGAGTGGAAAAAAGAAAATACAACCGTTATGATCTTTGCACAGCAGCATGGTAATGAGCCGTCTGGTAAAGAAGCATTGCTCATGTTAATTTACGAATTTTATCTGGATGCCAATTTTTATGATGTAAAAAATTTAAATTTAATTTTAGTTCCCATGGTCAATCCTGATGGGAATGAAATTCACCAGCGACGAAATAGCCACAAATACGATCTGAATCGCAACCACGTTATTCTCACTGAACCTGAAACACAAATGCTGCATCAGCTGTTTGAAAAATACAAACCGGAAGTCACATTAGATGTCCATGAGTACGGGTACACAACCTGGCTGAAGCAAGGCTATATAAAAAATTTTGGAGAGCAGTTTGACTGTATTTCTAATCCGGCAATTCCAGCAAAATTAAAAAACTACGCGCTTAATGAAATTTTACATCCGACTCTTGATTTGACTAAAAGTCGCGGAGTGAAAGCAAACCGTTATCTCATCACCAGGGGCGATCTGACCCATTTTGTTCGTCACAGCACGACAGATATAAATGACGGCAGGAATAGCTTTGGGATTCAAAATACACTGTCATTTATTCTGGAAGGATTTAATCCGCTTATCAAACAGGAATCTATCTGGCAGCGCGGAAAATTCCAGCTTAGTTTGATCGAATCATTTCTAAAAACTTGCAACCAAAAATCTACCATCATAAATAAAATGGTGACAACCATTCGGGAAAATTTTTCAAAACACCCTTCGGACTCCGTTGTTATTGTTGCTGATTACACCATAAATTTTTCTAACCCCCTGGAAATCACGCTAAAAAAAACTTCTGATTTCAAAGATACAACGATTGTCCTCCCTGATTATAGAGCGGAGCCGGAAGCTCTAAAGCGTGTCAAAAGACCTGATGCTTACATCGTAGAAAATCCCGGGGAGCAATTGTTGCAACTTGTTACCGGCAATTTTTTTAAACATAAAATTCTTACATCTAATAAAAAATTTCGCACTGAAAAATTTATGATAACCGGCAGGGATACACTTCATTATGAAAGCAGATCAACAGTTATTCCCACCGGTTATTATAAAACTGAAAATACAATCTTTTCTGCCGGCAGTTTGTTGATTCCCACCAACAATAACCAGGCGAATCAAATCGTACAAATTTTTGAAGCAGAGAGTTTTTATGGACTGTCCCATTATCCTGAATATAAATTTCTATTAAAAAATAATGAATACCCGATTTACAGGGTGTATTTTTAATTCTACTTTATCACATTTTAACAATTCGCTTGTCATTCCGGTTGTAGCGAAGCGGAATACCGGAATCTCCTTTGGTTTTGCAGGAGATTCCGGCAAAAAAGCCCAGTCTGTCCACATTAAATAAATTTGAAGGTAACTGGACAGGTATGCCGGAATGACAATTTTAAACTAATTTTTCCAATCTGACAAAGTAGAATTAATAAAGAGTAAATTTCTATCTATGTGGTAAAAAAATGGATGATTTTTTTAATTTTCAACCAATCGGCTATGTCGAATCCCCAGTCAAAGAAATGGTTGATGAAAACTGGGGCAAAGTAAAATCTAAAATCAGGATTAAAGAAGAGTTTGATCCAGGTCTCGATGGTTTACAAAAATTCTCCCATGCTATTATTGTTACATTCCTGCATCTAGCAAACTTTGATAAAATCCAGCATCTCAAAAGACATCCCCAGGGACGGACAGACTTGCCTAAAATTGGTATATTTTCACAACGAGCAAAACACCGCCCAAACCCAATTGGAATAACCACCGTACAAATCGTTGATTTAAAAGAAGGTTGCTTAATTGTAAAAGGACTTGATACGATAGATGGTACACCGGTGATTGATATTAAACCCTATTATCCGCAGTACGATTGTGTAAATGAAACAGTCATTCCGGATTGGGTAAACGTGATTATGGAGAAGTATTTTTGAATTCAGCATCAGACAAGCTTTACCAAACCTTTACTTGCCAATTTTGGCTGGATTAAAAACAATCTAAAAATAGCACCAATTGATAAAATCACAGATGAATTAAGGTTTAGTAAAGCTATACAAAGCACTTTTCACACCAAACAAAAAACAAATGATTAAATTTATTTTCACAATAATTAGCTCTTCAATTCTTATTATTCATTCCGTTAACATTCCTTCCCAGGGCAAAAATACACCACCAAAAATTACTGCCCCAATTGACATCAAGCAAATCCAAAAGGACTTGAACCAGATAGACCTTTCGGCTCCTCCGATATTGACGCCCTCGTTCAAGAAATATTTCCAGCACTACGATATTGATTTTAATAATGCTCATCATTATTTTGGAACATTTAATGCCGGAAATAAAAGTTTAGCTGCTCATATTTTTTTAAGGGAAAACTCACAGGGAACTATTTTTTTGTTGCACGGATATAATGATCATACCGGTATGTTAAAAAATCTAATCCGTTTCTGTTTAAAACAAAATTTTTCAATTGCCGTTTATGATCTTCCCGGGCTTGGACTTTCATCAGGTGAGCGAGGCGCCATAAATAATTTTGGTGAATATGCGGATATTCATAAAACTTTTATTTCCCTTTATAAAAATTATCTGCCAAGACCATTTCATTTAATTGGTCACAGCACGGGTTGTGCAATCACCTACGAATATTTGAACAACAATCAAAATTCGGATTTTGAAAAAATCATCTTTTTAGCGCCGTTGGTTCGTCACGCATATTGGGGGATTTCAAAAATCGGGTATTTCCTGGTTCGACCGTTCACTAAAACCGTGCCGCGAGTATTCAGAAAAAATTCGTCTGACCAGAGTTACCTGGAATTTGTAAAAAACGATCCATTACAAAATAGAAGGATTCCTCTTAAATTTCCTACAGCATTAATAAAATGGGATAAAAGAATTAAACAATATGACCAATTAGAGCGTACAATTTATATAATTCAGGGTACAAAAGATTCGGTTGTAGATTGGAAATATAATATCAAATTTTTAAAAAAGAAAATTGAGACAGTGCATTTAAAATTGATCGAAAATGCAAAACATCAATTAGTGAATGAAAACGCTACCATTCGAGCAGAAGTTTTTGAGGGAATCGAATCTTTTCTGGAACAATGAATTATCTCGATTTTTGCAGTTTTCAAAAGGTAAAGGCAAAGGTAGAGAAAAACAGTTTACATTTCGCCCGTGCCCGAAGTGAATGTAACTTTCTATCCCGTTGTTTAGAATAAAAAATATTCTTACTCTTTTGTCATCAAATAAATTATTTATTAGCTTATACCAGTTAGAAAGGAAAAGCCATGATACAAAACTCAAAAAAATCGATTATTCTTCTTATTCTACCAATTCTTATTTTCTGTTCTCCCCCACCGCCGATAAACGATTACTTCGGAATAAAAATGAATCCTGATGATGCCAAAAATTTTAAAATCATTTCTTATGATGAAAAACATGGCGCCAGCTACCACGGTAGTCTTAAAATGAATGAAAAGATTTATGCTTATGCTGAATTGAAGGGGAAGGTTTTTATCATTAAAGTTGTGAATGAATCTGATCAGCCAATTAAAACTGACTTTAATACGGATCATTTTTCTTTTCTCACAACTGATAAAAAGGATTTTGTTCTTAAAAAAGGCAGAGTGGAAGACTACCACACAAAAAGTCAAATTGAGCCAAATGCTTCAATGGAATATGCGCTACAATTACCCTCAAATTTTTGGAGTAGTGTTGGGATGAAGGATGCCAATACGATGGATGCAAATTATCGAAATGAATTTTGGACTGGGTTGAATCAATTAAGATTATTAAAAAAAGATATTGTGTTTTTGACTGTTAAATTAGGTGGGGAAACGACTTTGATTTTGAAGCCGGTGCCTGAGGGGAAATGAAGTAAATTAGGATTGGACATGTTTTTAAATTCAAAAAAGTATTTGACTTTAACCAAATATTTTGTATATTTATAACATGCAGAATAAGGACGAATTAATAAATTACTGGCTAAAAACCGCCGAATCAGATTTAAAAGTGGCTGAACATCTTTTTGAAAAAGGTGATTACTACTATTGTCTATTCCTGGGACATCTCGTTTTAGAGAAAGCACTAAAAGCGCTTTATGTGAAGAATGTTGATATTAATCAACCCTATAAGCACAATTTGCCTCTTTTATCCAGAAAAGCGAAATTAGAATTAACCAATGATCAACTATCACTATTAGAAGATGTCACAGAATTTAATATTGAAGCGCGATATCCCGATCTAAAATTAAAATTTTAACAAAAAGTGTACAAAGAAATATACCGAAAAATATTTCGACCAAATTAAGGATTTTCATAAATGGATAAAAAGCTTGATAAAATCAAAGTAATCATTGAAAAATACATCGAAGTAGTAAAAAAGAATAAAATCAATGTGGAAAAAGTTTACCTTTTTGGTTCTTATGCGCGAGGTACAGCAACTGAAGATAGTGATATTGATATTGCAATAATATCTAACGATTTTGAGGGTGATCGTTTTGTAGATAGAAGATTGTTAGTTCCTCTGCGCAGGCAGATTGATTGGAGAATAGAACCTATCCCATTCAGACCTGAAGACTTTCACGAATATCACCCTTTAGCAGTTGAGATCATTAGAAATGGAATTGAATTGTAATACCTATTGTTTAGTGAATTATTAATTATGAGATATACTAATGCCGGCAAGAACAAAAGATTGGTTACGCCAGGCTAAACGTGACCTCGATCATGCAGAGAACGATTTACAATATGAATTTTATGAATGGGCATGTTTTAGCGCACAACAAGCCTGTGAGAAAGCAGTGAAAGCGGTATTCTTTCATTTGAATGCAGATGCATGGGGACATTCTATTACGATGTTGCTTAAAAAATTATCGGACCATTTTACGATAGACGAATCATTGATCAATGGTGCTAAAAATCTTGACAAATTTTATATCCCTCCCCGCTACCCCAATGGTTTTGATATAGGAACACCAGAAGATTACTTCACCAAGGAAGACGCACAAGGAGCAATAAACAATGCAAAAGAAATCATCCAGTTCTGTGAAAGTAAAATATCTTGATAGAGATAAAGTAATTTCACAGCTTCGTTACGTTTGTAAAAAGATAAAACAAGATAAAAATGTACAAAAAATATTTTTATTTGGTTCATTTGTACGCGGAGATTTTCTTCCCAGCAGTGATGCTGATATTTGTATTATCCTTAAAAAAAACAATCAACGGATCATTGATCGTATACCACAATATTTAGATTTTTTTATGGAAGTAAATGTGCCTGTTGACATTTTCCCCTATACATTACATGAAGTTGAAAAAATGAAAAATAACAACAATTCATTTATAAAGGAGGTTTTGGAGACGGGTGTAGAATTATAGGAAAATTAATGTTTAATTTCTATTATTCTTCGTTTCCGCAATCAACGCAATCAAAACCCCGCTCAAAATAACAATTCCCCAAAATATCTTAACCACTGTTAACTGCTCGCCCAACACAAAAACTGCCAATATTGATGCCCCGATTGGTTCAGCCAGTATTGCAATTGAAATGGCTGTGGCTGAAAAATATTTCAAAGCCCAATTCAAACTTGTGTGACCAATTATTTGAGGAAAAATCGCGATAGCAAAAAAGAGTAAATAAATTTCAGTACTAAATCCAAAAAATGAAGCGCCGTTCAAAATCGCCAGTATTAACAAAGCCACTGCTGTTAATGAGTAAACAGCACTGACATAGCTGAATAAATTCACTTGGCTGCGAATTTTTCTGCCGGCTAAAAGATAACCTGCAGCGCCAATAGCGCCTCCAATGGCTAATAAATTCCCTGTCATTGCATTTTTATCTTGTGAATAGTCCAGGACGCTAATCATTATCGAACCAAAAAGTGCGATGACAGCACCAACCATTAACAAGGCAGACGGTCGCTCTTTCAGAAAAATAAAACTTCCAAAAGCGACAAAAATCGGCGCGCTTTGCACTAATATTACTGAACTCGCCACTGATGTATATTTGAGCGAAGTGATCCAAGTTGAAAAATGAATAGTTAAAAAAATTGCAGATATAAAAATTGTTTTGATTTGCCCCCTGGAAAATGTCCGCCAGAACTTACCCTGTTTTATTCCAGTGTATCCTAAATAAAAAACCGAGGCAAGAGTCAGGCGATAAGTTGCAATGACCAGCGCCGGTGCATCACAAAGTTTTATTAAAATAGAAGAGACTGATACTGCGATCAATCCAATTCCGAGAACTATTATTGTTTTATTTTTTGTTGTTGTTTCTGACATAGTGACTTGCTAAAAATAAATTAAATTTTCCTTGCTTTACTTATGAAAAATGATATATTTAATTTTATTCAAGATAATATATTTTTTATTAAATTCCAAAATATTTTTTACCATGTCAAAGAACGGTGAGTGGTTACTGGTGAGTAGTGAGTGGTTATTAGTGATTTTTTCTATTTACTGAACTTTTAAAATATACCTGCGTAACCAATCACAAGTAACCAATAACCATTTACAAATTCAAATTACAAAAAATTCCAAACGAACCAAAATAAGCCTGGAGGTAAAAATGGACAAAAAAAGAATGAACATCATTTGGGGAACTTTAATTGT
>JADHVV010000118.1 GCA_016783825.1 Candidatus Zhuqueibacterota bacterium
AAAGAATATCCTTAATCCTTGAATCTTATACCTTGCTTCGCCTTTGCCTTCGCCTCAGCCTTTTCGGTATGAAAGTTAATTGATCTGGGTTAGAAATTCTTTTGCACAAAAAACGAAGATTTGACTTGTAATACTATATTGCCCCATTCCTGAAATAAACAGCGTAGCATTTTGAATTGGTTTGGAAATTACGAACTCTTTTCTGAACTGGGGAAGAATATCCCGCGGCAAACCTTTATCCTTTGTATGTGGAATGTCAGGCACAATTTGATCGGATTCGTCTAATTCTTCCAAAGCAATCCATTGAGCCTTTCCCCAATCTGCAGGTGTTAACAAGCCCATCTCCCAAAAAGCCGGTTCGCTCCACCCTGACATGCTGTCTTTTTTATCCCAGGTACGAACTTTCCAGTAAACACGTAATCCGCTTTTTAGATTGTCTCCTTGATAACTAATATGAAGCTGCTTTTCAGATTCTACCTTCCCGGAATCCCACAAGTCGCCCCGCCCCTGCTCTAAATATTCCAGCCGGGATGCCGCGATGATTTGCCAGGCGGTTTGTTTTTGCGCCCGGATATTAGGATGATCTGTTTTAAAACGCCAACTCAAACGTGGATGAGTAACATCGATTCCCAAAGGATTATTGCGGTACTCGCAAGTGAGATTTGTTGGAAATATTGAAGCTCCAACAGTTGCAGATTTGGTTTCCGCTGTTGCAGTGGCATCAAAAAACAGCGCATAGCCTGCCAGAAAACTCAATGTCAAAATAAGAACTAAATTACGAAATACTAAAAGATAACTGTTTTTCATGTTTGATTTTCCTTTTGCTATTTTATCGCTTTGAATGACTCATCACAGCGCGTACGCATTTTTTCTAATACATCAAAATAATCCGGCAATTGTGCCAGGTTTACGCCTTCGTTGGGATCATTTTTGAGATCGTACAATTCCTCGTATTCGGAATGTTTCAAATAGCGAATATATTTCCACTGTTCTGTCCGGATCGCTTCTGTCTGGGGAATATCATCGCGATCCCAGAGATGCTCGGTTAAAATTTCCGACCGCCACTTTGTTGTTTTTCCTTTAATTAGCGGAATTAATGAATACCCCTGGTAACTGGCAGGAATTGAAACGCCGGCAAGTTCCAAAAATGTGGGAGTCAGGTCAATATTAAGCGCCATTTCATTGATGGCTTTTCCACGCGCTTTTTCAGGTTGCCGCGGATCATAAATAATCATTGGCACTCGGATGCTCCTATCGTGCATAGTCCATTTACCTGCAAACCCTCGCTCTCCAAGAAAGTAGCCATTATCTCCCATTAAAATAATAATTGTATTTTGATCCAAACCCAGCTTTTGCAATTCTGTAATCAATCTTCCCAGCGCCATATCAACACCGCTGATCATTCGGTAGTAACCTTTAACCATTTTCTGATATTTCTCCGGCGTATCAAATCGCCAATACCAGCGTTTTCTGTTCAATGAATTTTTAACAAATTCCGGCAGCGCTTCAAAAAATGCCGGATCGGACAATTCAGGTTCGGGAATCACCACGTTTTTATATAATTCATTACAAGCAATTGGGCAAAAATATTGCTCTTCTTCACTATCGTGAGCATGGGGCGCCCAGGTACTGATCGACAAACAAAAGGGCTGCTCCTGATTGCCGCTGCGGATAAATAAAATTGCCCGATCCATATTAATGTCAGTGAGATGTTTTCTCTCACCATCGACCATCTTAAAATATGGGTAGGCGCTGGATTCAAATTCATCGAACATCTTTTCTTTCGCGCCATCTTCAACCTTCACTCCAAACTTTCCAACAAACCCGGTACGATAACCCGCCTGTCGCAAAAAATAAGGATAGCTGTTGAGAATATATTCTTGTTTAATTGGCGGCTTTGTAAATGTATAACTATGCTTACGTTCGTAAAGCCCTGTAAAAAGACTGGCACGGCTGGCAGCACAGATGGGTGTCGTTACAAAGGCATTGGCAAAACGAATTCCATTATTGGCTAAAAAATCCATATTTGGCGTTTTAATAATGGGATTGCCGGTGCAGCCAAGCGCATCCCATCGTTGGTCGTCTGTAAGCAAAAAAATAATATTGGGGCGAGTCGCCTGCTTTGAACATGAAACGGTTGTCAGGCTGCCGCACACGCTCAAGTAAGCTGCGCCCATTCCAGTTGTTTTTAAAAAATTGCGTCGATTCATTCTGGATTCTCCTTTTATTACTGCAAAAGAACCATCTTTTTTAATATGTGCTGATGATTGTAAAATATCTGACAATAATAAACGCCGCTAACGACCGGAACATCGTTTTCATTTGTCCCGTCCCAGTTTATTTGATAAAATCCGGGCATCTGTTTTTTGTTTACAAGCGTTATGATTTTTTGTCCCATTAAATTATAAACAACTATTTTAACTGGGACAGCTTTGGGAAGGTCATAACGAATTTGTGTTATGAAATTGAACGGATTTGGATAATTTTGATATAATTGAAAAGTTTGAGGTAAATTTGTACCAGGTTTTGATTCGATGGATATTTCAATGTCATCCGTAACTTTCACGTGAGAAAAAGTAGTATTCATCAATGTGTAATTGTTTCCGGAACTGACGGCCAAACCAATTAGAAACGATGAATCCAGGGGAACTGACATCTCGACAAGCGGTGCTCCCCAATCCATACCGTCTTCCGAATAATAGCTTGCCATTACATCCCCTTTTCGGACCAGTCGAAACCAAAGCGGGGTTTCATTTGGAATTAATTCATGCCTTTTTGAGAACAGGTTCATGTCATCAGGCATACGCCATTTTGTATAGACTCCTAACCTCAGAGATGACACTAAACTAAACATGCTTGTTCGGGTGGCATCCGATGCCCTAACCATAACCCCGACAAAACCACCGAATGACACACCATCCAAATCATCAATGCGAGCGGTGATGCTGATATCTCCCTCAACTTTTTGAAAAACAAAATGGAAAGTATCTGCATAATATTGTAATCCAAAACCACCGCCTTTTAAATAAAATAATCCTCGATCAAAAACAGAAAATCCGTCTGGAACGGTATTGCCGACATCCCCTTGTTGCCACGGTTCCGGTAAAAGGACTGGCGTTAGAATGCTCAAATCATCAAGCCAGGCATTAAAATTTCCAACATCAGAGCCATTATCATATCCCACTAAAATCGTTTGCGTTGTTTTTCCCGCTGCATAAGTTCCAATTTGACAATCGACTTTATTCCACTCTCCAATCTGCCCTCGTCTTGAAATGAGTAGCAAAGAGTCATCTGCAACAGGCGTAAAACTTGTAAGTCGTGTACCATCTGTAAAAAGAATATCCACGTGAATATTCCTGCCCAATTCATTCTGTGGATTGAACCAGTAATTCATGGTTGTGCTGGTAAATATCGGGATTTGTATGTTGAACACTTTGAAATAGATATACGATTCGCTTGAACTGTTATCCTGCCCTGAAATGTACAGAACATTTTGACCGCCGTGGGCAGAGTCAACCTGCTGCACAATACAATGAGGCTTTGCTTCTCCCTGGTATGCACTAATATTTTGCTGACAAAAAACGGTGTTATTCCAACTATTTTGAACATCACCTTCTTCCCAACCTGTTTTTAGATTTATTCCTGTATTCCCCTGTTTGTAATTATAATCAGCTTCAACCCGGTCACCAGCTTCATTGGTCATTTTAAAGCCATCAGGCGCATAATTTCCAAAAAGTTCTGCTTTCTCAACATTCGTACCCATCTCATATTGTGGATTTAGCGTAGCTGAAATCGCAATGTTGTGTAAGCGATTGACTCCACCATTAATCTTAAAGTGATGATTTCTGGTATGTAATTGCTGGAAAATTACTGAACCATCACCATTAATATCAGCAGTTAAACCATCCCTGGCGCCCCAGGAAAGCGTATTAAAAAATGAAGCTTTTGCGTTGAACAGGTCGGAGGTGGTGATAATACCCTTTATATTTGAACCCAATAAGACCAACTGCGAGTTGATGAAATTCAGTTCCGAATCACCACTGCTTTCAATGTGAATGCCATGGCTGCCCGCATCAGTACCGTGCAAAAAAACATCGGCAAAACAAGCGCTGCCTTCATTACTAAAATAAAGCCCTTTATCTGCGGCATACACAAAAGTCCCTAAAATGTGTTCCTTTTGGCAAACGCCAAATCTAAAAGCCTTTAATTCAGACTGCTGAAAGGAAATCACCTGGTTAAAATCCGGCTCGGTAATTTTAGGATAGCCGGAACTTCGCAGCCAATAATGCGGATTGAATTGGACATTCTCTATCCAACCCTCACCCGGATTATTGTTCACCCATATCCCTTTATACAGAGGCGCACCTGCCAAATAACTGGCATAATGATTTTCACAAGGAAAGGTTGCCAAATCCACGCCCTGATAAGTATTGCCCAGGGTAACGTCTTTAATCCAACAGTTGGCTCCCCTGGCTTGAATTGACCAGGGATAAGATTGAATATTAGCTGAATTTTGTTCGGGATACCAAACAGTCAATCCGCGAACACCAGCACCGGATTCCAAAGACATAAAAGGATTTACGTCGGGATTTCCTTTACCATCAAAAACCAACAGAACGGTTCCACGAGAAATTGTATGATGCGGTACATCCCAAATGCCGCGTAATTCAACCCCAGATGGAATTGATAAATGCGAATCAATTTTGTACCAACCAGCAGGGACGTAAACAGTACCACCGCCATTTTGCCCTGCTGCATTTAAAGCTGCCTGAAAGGCGCCCGTATCGTCAGTCAGCCTGTCTCCAACTGCCCCAAAATCCTGTACAACAAATAAATCATCTGTAGCCGGACGTGGTTCCTGTGCCAGCGGGTGCGGAGGAAGATTGAGCTTTGGAAAATCGAGTGATTCCTGCGAAACCAGTATCTCGCCATTACTATTATTCTCCATTATCAAAGAATCAGGGAATGAATTATCCAAAATCTGTGCATTAGAGACATCTTTGCCAAAACGAATGTGAGGCTTTGCTTGTTTGAACTCACATCCCAATATTGCCACTGATCCTGCTTCCGACTCAATTGCTGCTTTGCCTTGATGATATCCCCAATCTTCAAACCGGCAATTTTGGAACGAGAGCCTTCCTGTGGAATTTTCTTCAAACAGAATTGCGGTTTTTGGCTGCCCACCAAATGAACAACTGTTGAATTGAACGATTGAATCAAAGGTTCTACTCGCCTGAACACACGTCGGCTGTTCACCTGACGAAACTTTAATGGTTGATCCGGTAATTGCAAAGCCAATTGAATTGACATCATCCAATTTAATTCCGATTTGACCTTTTTCTGTAACAAGACCATATATTACACCGTTGGGTCCCATGTCGCTGTATTTAAAAATTCGCAATCCAACCTTATAGCCCATTAGTGAAACATTAAAAATATACTCCCAGTCTGAACGCCCCATGACTATTCCTTCAGCGTTATTCTGCAGATAATAAAGTACTTCTGATTCATCCGGAGAATTTTCAAAACCGGATTGGCTCCAGTATTTCGGTTCAAAGTGAACATTCATAATACGACCAATATCAGTGGTCTGGGATAACCAGATACCGGTTTTCAAAGGCGTCCCATAAACATTTCTAATATAGTGCAGTTCATTCCATTCGGGTCCCACTTTTATTGCCTGGTATGAATTAATTAAAGAGACATTAATGATAGAAGTATTGTCGCCGGCTCCCGCCGCTGTATTCGGATTGCACTGGATAGTCCATGGATAAGGTGAGATATTAGGCAAGGTCTGGTTGGGGTACCAAATTGTCATATTTTTAATACCGCTGCCGCGTTCCAATTTAATAAACGGCTCCCCGGAAGCATCGCCATGACCATCATAAGGCATCAGGATTGTGCCTGCTTTGCCGGGATTATTATCTGGATTTTGCCAATCACCGCGCAGCATCACTTTTTCCCGCAGAAGCAAACTACCATCAAATCGATAAGACCCAGCAGGCACAAAAATAACTGCGCCGCCAGAGTTCGCTGCAAAATTAATTGCCTTTTGAAATGCTGTGGTGACATCTGATGAACCATCACTTCTTGCATTGTAAGGATCTTCAGTGATATCGATAGAGGCAATTGGTACATCATCGGATGGCAATTGCGTCGTCATTACCCTGGGAATTAAAAATTTTTCGACGTCAGCTTTCCCAATGATTTGGGCATCATCCAAAAACAGGGTTCCGCTAACCCGGACTTGTTGGCTGTCAAACAGCCGGAAGGCAACCCAGCAGGCAGCTGCGGCAAGGGGCGCATCTCTTTCTATAGCAAAAGTTTGATATGAATCAGACAATAAAAAGCTGGATGAAATTTGATCTAAAACGTTCCGTTGAAAATCAAAATATCCCAATGTAATCCACAGAAAAAGATCATTTCCTCCAGAGGCTTTTGCCTGAATTTTTGCTATGTAGTTTTCTCCGCCGATAACCGGCACATTCGCATCCCAATTATCAAATCCCCGGTCAATAACAGAACCGTCATCCAATACAAATGTAATTTTTACTGCCTGGTTTCCCTGGGCTGCTTCCGCACTTGTTATTTCTACCTGGCTGCCAATGTTATTGGGCACTTCAAAAAAGCGCCAAAACGTTAGACCGCTCTCAAAATCTCCATTGTAGTTATTCAGCAGGTTTACTTCTTGAGAAACGAGTGCATTAAAAAGGATGAGTAAAATGAGCAGACTTAAAAAGATAATTTTCATAATTTGATTTCAGGTTTATTACTCTCTAATTAAAAAACAAATTTACAAAACCATGTATTGAAAATTAAATTCCAATTAATAAAACTTCTTCTGTTTTAGTTTTACTTAAAACATATTTATAATTAGATTTTCTTTCTTCAATAACATTTGATTTATACTTTTTTAATAAGGATTTTAATTCTATGATTGAGGGGATTCCATCGGAGCGGTAAGAAATGACTAAAATACTGTCTTGATATTTTTTGATTAATTTTTCAAAAGATTCATATATCTCTTTTGGTTTTGCCCATGCTGAATTATTATGGTTTACCATTCTCTTGTGCTTTGATTTTAGATTGAGCAAATTACCCCAATTACTATAATTCACAATACCTTCAAGAAAATGATAAAATCCCAAATAATCAACTCCGACACCTTTTGATGATATATAGGGTGTATCAATGTATATTAAATCAAAATGTTGATTAATCTGAAAAACATCATAATTTATAGCTTTATTTTTTCTATTATTTGAAAAAATTGCATTATTAATTTCTGAAATATATTTTCGATAATGTTCTTCAAATGGAGTATCCCATGTAACTTTGTTGCCAAAACTTCTTTCAACATCGTTAAATCTTAAATATAAATTTTTACGATGAAACAAATTAAAAGGACGTTTTACTAAGCAAGCTTGAAATAAAGAGGCATAGGCAATTGCTTGCTTAAATATATTATCAATATGCTTTATATTTGAAATAACATTATCTAACCATTTATTTTCTTCATCCGTAAAGTAGATGTCATTAAAAGTATCATAAATAAACGATAGATTATTTTCATTAATATCTTCATATAGAATTGAATTAATATCATCTTTTTCTAATAAGACATTGTCATTTTCAATTAAAGCTAATCCAATATACCAATTAAATTTTAAATAATCGTTGTATGCTACTTCCTTTCCTTCTTGTTTTAACTTGTACCCCACACTTCCAGTACCACCAAATGCATCAAGTACAGTATCAAATTCAAATCCTTTTATCTTATCCCAAATCCAGTCAATTAATTTAACTTTGCTCCCCTGATATCTTGTCGTTGGAAATTTTGGATTTCTAAATAATTTTAGTTGATTATTTTCTCTCATGATTACCTTTTTATTGTAATGTTTTTATATTCCAAATACTCTTGAAGATTTTTATAAGGTGGACTTTTCAAATCTGCGTTTTTAGCCATATCCTTTGTTAAATAATACATCCAGTAATCATCAAATACTTTTTCGCCTAGTTTGGAAAATGGACCCTTACCTTCAACAAGATGATTAATGTTTGTCATAGAACCAATGTTTTTAGTATTACCACTTCCAGGTCTTGCAACAGCTATTTTGTATTTTTCTTGTACAAAAAATTGAAAGTCTTTAATTACAGAAGTAATATTTGCTAAGTCTTCTAATTTGTAAACCTTTCTTTCATCTATTTTTTCCAAATTTCTTGAATAGATTATGCCGAGAACAAAGTGACCGACATATTCTTTATATGGAAAAGTTATATTCTTATTGCTTCCCCGATCTCTAAAATAACCTGTAAAAGCACCCAATGTCATACCATTTACTGCATTAGGATTTTTTCTATACGTACTTTTAATATCAACTGAGAATTTATTACCTTCAGTATCAACAAATGAAATATCAGGATAAAAATTTTGTTCTTTTGACAACACCATTTTATAGTTATATTTTTCAGAGAATTCACATATTTTAGGGAACAACAATAGTTCCATTATTTTTGATATAACTTTTGTATCGATTGATATTGTATAAATATTCTTAGCAATATCAATAAATCCTTTTACGATCCAATTTCTATCATCAGAAGAAACGGCTTTATTAAATTCATTTGTGAATATTTGAAGATTTTTTTGAAACTTTTCCTTTAATGCTGCTCTTTCTTTGGTGTTTTCCATACTTGCCTTCCAATCTATCCTTTATCAATTTACAATAATTATTATCTAATTCTATCATTATACATTTCCGTTTGAGAGCTTTTGCAACGTATCCAGTAGTACCAGATCCAGCAAAAGGATCTAATATCACATCACCTTCATTACTGCCAGCCAATATTGCCATTTCCAAAACTATTGGTTGTTTGGTCGCTGGATGTTTAAACGGATTTTTCTCAGCTTTGTATTCCCAAACATTTTTCATTTGAACATTATTATTAATGCGCTTCATCTCCCAATAATTGAATTTTGTTTTACCGGTTTTGTCCTTTTTTGCCCAAAGCATATTTTCTGTAACCGCCCGAAAACAACTCCCCGTAAAATTTGGTGGAGCATTAAGCTTATGTAATATTATTTCATTAAGTAATTTAAATTTTAAATCCTGCAAAACAACATTTACTACTCCAATGCTGTGATATGTTCCAGTTACCCAGATTGTCGATCCTTTTTTTAAAATCCTTTGAGCTTCCTTTAACCAAGTATAATGAAATTTAAACTGATACTGCAAAGATTTCGAATATGCCCAATGAGCTTTTTGTGTGTCAAAAGTTTGAGCATGACCATCGGTTCTATTAATTTTTAATCCTGATTGATTACCAAAATATGGAGGATCAGCAAAAACCATATCAATACTTTCGCTTGGAACTTCTTTCAAAATTTCAAGTGAATTTTCATTATATAGTTTTATTTGATTAATTTTATCAAAGTAATATGGCATATAATCATTTTTACAATTATTACAATCCTTTATTCTTTCTGTAAAAGTATTAATATTTTCATTAAAATTCAAGACAAATTCCTAATAATTTTTTTACATTAAATTTATTGATAATATAAGAATTTAAAAAACCAATTTTTTCTTTCCAGACGCCAGATTTCAGTTTTATTTTTGGAGATGTTTTAAAATGAACTACAAATCCTGAACCAGCGCAACATCAAGTCCATCCACAGTAACAGTGCGCAGCATTTGATTATCACGCACGATTTTAAAAGTCTGTTTTTTTTCTTCAACATTCCACAATAATGCTTTTCGTGCTGATGGATACCAGGCAAAGATCACTGGTAAATCATCCTCAATATATAGTATTACAAGTAAAGTCTTTGTTTTTTGTGCAAAAGAATTTTATTACCCAGAGCAATTAACTCTTACAACGAAAAGGCTGAGGCGAAGGCTAAGGCAAAGTAAGGTAGAAGATAAAAGGATTAAGGATCTTTTTCCTTCGCCTTTGCCTCAGCCTTTGCCTGCACTTTAGTGCGCTGGGGAATACCTTTAAGTTTGGGAATGATACGTTTCTTAAAAGCAAAAATATCATTTAGAGTTTCATCCATTTCTATAAAATTATTCCCCACAACTTCTGCTTCCTTCCGGACAACAAGGTTTTTCGTCTTTGCCACAACTCGTCCTTCTACAGCGGATTTTGCATCTTCGTTTGAGAGTTATATCCAGCCATCTTTGGTAACATCATCAATAACTTCAAACGGAATACCGGAAGCAAGGAACAGGCTGAATGGTTTGTCAGTTCCAACAAGCCTGCTATCCCATCCCCAAAAATGTTTGAATGGTCCTTTTGAAGTAAGACCAGCAATTTCTTCGTGAAGTTGAGCATTCTTCTTCATTGCCGGAGCAAGTGTTTTCCAGTAATCAATAGGAAAAGGCTGTATCCCACTCATGAACATTGTGTTGCGGACATCCGATAATAATGAAACACTTAACTTAGCAGCCATATTTTTTGCCGACAGTGCATCTTGTGGATAAGTGGTCGATTCGCTATAAGCCATTTCCGGCTTAACAAATCTTCTATGAAATAGAGAGCTAAACAGTTCATCTGTCTTACCTTTAACTTTACCGAAACTTTTATCCCCAAACATCAGTTCGCCAACTCTGAATGGAACATCTTGATACTTATCGAGAGCAATACCGGCTTTTTCAGCGCCGAGATACATTACCATAATTCCGATATCCATCTGGGGAGTGGCATTTTGAAGGGCAGCAAACATATCATATTCTTTATCACAGGTATATTCAATCCATGCACGAAGAATTTTTGTAGGATTTCGTTTTGCAACCGAGTCAATTAATATTTCCCAATCCGAATTTCCATAACCATAATTATTGAGGAATTCATTTTTACAGTCATCACAAAAGCATCCGCCAATTTTTCCAGGATATTTTGCTAAACGAAAATCATCGTCAAGAAAAAGGATATCAAACCCCTCATTAGCAAGTAACTTATGGGCTTCAATATTTTCTTCAACTATAGGTGGATGAATGGAGGTCCCAGAAAAGAGGCTGCCATCATAATCGCAAGCATTTTTCCAATTTTGCTTTTTGGTAGCCCAAGATTCATCTGATGGGTCTATTGCATTTCCCGGATGGCCCAAAGGTACAGTTAAGACATGTGGATTAAATCCTTTTGATAATAAAAAGTCTGCTGATTTTCTTAACTCCTTCGGTGTGTGATACCATTTACCCTGCAAAAAAGAGCCCATCCATACATCCGAAATACCGGCATTTTTCATGATACTGATAAGTTCAGGATTTTTTAACCAGGTGAAACTCCCGTTTGTACAATCAAAAAAAACGACATCAACGCCGGCATCAGCGAGCATTTCGGCATGGTGGCGCAGTACCCATTCATCGGTTGTTCTGTAGTAACCAAACAGTGGCTCATCCCACCAAAAAACACCGCCCCAAATTCCCTTCCATGCTGAATGATCTGCATCATGTGCTGCTTCGGGATATTCCTTAAGAATCTCTGTGATATTCATCACCGGCGAAAAATCAGCCAGGTTATCCGTGTGCCAGGTCCAGTAAAACATTGCAATGTATTTGCCACTCTTTTTTGATCCAACATCGCTGTGGTTCGGTGTTTTTCTGCCGAGAGCATCGGTTGCTGTCCAATAGTTGCTGTTTATCTTCCAGTTCTGGGGAAGAATAATTTGGGGTAATAAAATTAACAATATGATTAGATAGGATTCAAGAAAGCGGTTGCTGTGCATTTTATTGCCTTTCTTTTAATCAATAAGTCAGGTAAGATAACATTTTATTTTCAAAAACACAATAGCTTTTCGGTTAAAAATTTGCTATTAACAATAACCCAACTTTTTCCAATTTTTCAAAGTAAATTGTTAATTGAAGAAAATTATATCCCACCGCAATATAATTCAGATTTTTGTTGACATATTGCTTAAAATGTTATATATATCTTATGGCAGAATGGAATAAAAATTATGATTAATTGTTTTAAAAAGAAATCTCCCATCCTTTATTTTTTAATAATTTTTTTCATGTTATTTAGTAATACCGATGCAGTATATCCCACCCAGCGTTCAAATGTTAAAGACTTTAAATGGGGAGCGGTTCCTTTCCCATATAATCAGGGAAGTACACAATTCCTGATGCTCGATTCACTTGATGGGTGGGCATTTAGTGAATATTTACACCAGCTCTATCAATATGATAATGGAAATTGGAGCTTAATTGTCAAACCTGATAATATCGATTATATACAGATATTTGGTTTTTCAAAAAAAAATGTCTGGCTGGGTTGTTTTGAAAAAAATAAATTTCGTTATTTTCTCAGACATTTTAACGGTACAAAATGGAGTAATATTTATCCCCCGAATACGGATAGAATCAAGGATTTGGCTTTTGTGGCAGCGGATAATATCTGGGGCGCCTGCGAATGGGGTGAGATAATCCATTATAACGGAAAGGTATGGCAGCTTATTTCTACCCCAACATTTGGTCACTTAACTTCAATTGCTATCGTAAATGATAGCCTGGGCTGGGCGACAGGAGAATACCGGGCTAATGGTACGCTAATGCTTTGGAATGGATCTAAATGGAAAAAGATTTACGAACTTAAAAAGTTTCCAATTGATAGGGTGTTAATGGTAAACTCGGAAATCGGTTGGGTATTCATCAAGGGTAAAACGCCAACAGCTCTTCGTATCGAAAGGGATAAATTATTCCATACTAATTTTTCCAACTTTTTACAGGACACTATGTTGGTTTCCATGGAATTTTTTAAAAAACCGACAGTTTTCTATTTTGACAAAGCAGTTACACAAAGTGGAGATGTAGCATACACTGATTTTAATGATAATAAGCGTGAAATTTTGTTCTCACTGGGGGACAGGCAAGAGTATGATTCTTTTTTGTTTTGTTCGGATGGTTCGGTGTCATACCTGCAAAGAAAACCGGATTCAACATATTCAGAATCAAAATTATTATATGCGCCTGAACCCCTGGGAAACAGGGATGAATATGGCGTTGCCTATGGTGATTTTGATATAGATGGCGATGAAGATTTTTATGTCATCAATACCGAAGGAGAGAACCGGCTTAATTTATACAATGGAAATCAAGACATAAAAAGTGCTTCCCCGATCCATTTTGTCAATGCGGCAGATGAGCTGAATATTTTAGGTGTGAATAAAACAGAAAGCGGAGATCATATTTATGATATGGGTGTGTCAGCCGCAGATGTGGATAATGATGGTGATCGGGAAATTTATATTTCATGTCTTTATGGAAAAAATCAATTGCACGAAAATATCAACGGCAAAAGGTTTCGGGAAATTGCAAATTACGCAGGTGTAACCTGTGGAACAACCCGCTCAAATGTCGGTATTTGGGGAGATGTTGATAATGACGGCGATGTTGATTTGTTTGTAACCAATGAAGATACGACCAATATGTTGTTTTTAAATGATGGCGCCGGTCAATTTAGAGAAATTACGAGCCAATCAGGCTTGACCAGCAGCCGCGGCGGCAAAGGCGCGACGTTTGGCGATCTTGATTTAGATGGCGATCTTGATCTCATGGCGCCTTATTTTAGCTTGCCCAATAGAGTTTATCGTAATGACGGCATAAATGAAAAAACTGGACTGCCGTCTTTCACCGATGTCACCAAATTATGGCTGCCGCCAGGACCTGATTCATTGGCAAAAAGCGCTTCAGCCACGCTAACTGATGTTGACAATGATGGCGATTTGGATTTATTTATCGCCAACCTGGTTGTTAGTAACCGGTTGTATGAAAATGACGGATCAGGAAGATTTAAAGATATCACAAAAAAAGCTGGTTTATTAGATTCCAGTTTATCTTATCACGGCTGTTTTTTTGATGCGGATAATGATGGTGATTTGGATCTTTATGTTACCAATCGTGGAAAAAATTTGTTCTTTGAAAATCAAAATGGGAAAAAATTTGTACGGGCTACAAAGATAATGCATAACGCACTAAAGTGCAGGCGAAGGCTGAGGCGAAGGCGAAGGAAAAAAAAGAATATCCTTAATCCTTGAATCTTATACCTTGCTTCGCCTTTGCCTTCGCCTCAGCCTTTTCGGTATGAAAGTTAATTGATCTGGG
>JADHVV010000119.1 GCA_016783825.1 Candidatus Zhuqueibacterota bacterium
TTCGGTACCACTGGCAAAATTCACACTTAAATTTGGTCCTCCGGAATACTTCTCTTTAGCCCTGTTAGGATTAACCATCGTTTCATCTCTCTCATCGGAAAATTATTTAAAAGGTTTTATAGCAACTGCCATTGGTTTGTTGTTAACAACTTTTGGAATGGATCCGTTTACCGGCTATTTACGCTTTACTTTTGGTGCGGCAGATTTAGCTGATGGGTTCACATTTATTCCGGCTTTGATCGGTCTTTTTGCTTTGGGGGAAGTATTTGTAAATTTAGAAAAGTTTGATCCAATTAAAAAAACAGTGGAAAGGTTTTCCGGAAAATTACCGACGTTAAAAGAAATATGGTCTTTAAAACGTATTATCGCCCAGTCTTCCCTGTTAGGAACGCTGATTGGTACTGTTCCCGGAGCAGGTTCTGCTATTGCTACTTTTATCGCCTACAATGAAGCAAAGCGTACCAGCAAACATCCGGAAAAATTTGGTCATGGCGCTTTAGAAGGCGTAGCAGCGCCGGAGTCGGCAAATAATGCATCAGTCGGCGGCGCATTAGTGCCTTTATTAGCGCTTGGTATTCCGGGCAGCGCTTCAACGGCTGTTTTGATTGGCGCTTTATTGTTGCATGGTTTGGTGCCAGGCCCCGAATTATTTATTAAACATGCGGACATTGTTTACGGCTTATTTGCCAGTTTATTATTGGCGAATGTTTTTATGCTTGTGCTGGGTATTTTTGGCAGGCATCTGTGGGTAAAAATTATTTCGGCATCAAAGGCAATACTTTACCCAATCATTATGGCGCTTTCATTTATTGGAAGTTACTCGGTAAATAATTCCCTGTTCGATGTCGGCACCTGTCTTGGGTTTGGTGTTTTGGGATGGATATTAAAACGATACAAGTATCCAACTGCGCCGGTTGTTTTGGGATTGATTCTCGGTTTTATGGTAGAAGCCAACTTTCGCCGTACAATGATAATGGGTGATGCGTCGATCTTTTTCACTCGTCCTTTCAGCTTAATCATGCTGACATTAGCAATAGCGTCATTTGGTTATCCGATTATAAAACAACAATTGGCAAAGATGAAGGGAAATAATAAATAATCACCAGCGTGGCGAAGCTGCATATTAGTTAAAGTAATTATTTTAAAAAAGGAAATAGACATGGAGACAAGGTGACAAGGAGAAGGGGGGACATAAATAAACAGAACTTGAGACTTTTTTATTCTCCTTATCTCTTTGCCACCATGTCTCCTCGTTAGCTTTTTTAAGAACTATTTATGAGAATCAATATTTAGCATAGGTGAACTTTTTCAAAATTTGAAGTCTGAAGTACACTAAAGTACAAGCTTAAAGTTAATTTATACTTTAGTTCACTTTAGGCTGTAAGTACTTTAGTACATTTAAAACTTATACCAGGATTGCTTAAATGTTACCAGTTAAAAGTCTTTTTAATAATAATATTGCCCAAAGCAAATATATTCAACAAATACTAATTTTTGCATTAATCGTTTTGTTCCCCCAAATTATTTTAGCGGGTAATCCCCAGACAGATGGAATCGCCTGGGTGCCGCTAATTATGACCTTGTTGGGTGGATTAGCGCTCTTCCTGTACGGCATGGAAAAAATGAGTGACGGGATGAAAAAAGCTGCCGGCAGTAGGATGCGGAATATTCTGTCAGCGTTAACAAATAACCGGGTTATCGCTATGATAGTCGGCGCATTTGTGACTATGGTTATACAGAGCAGCAGTGCGACTACCGTCATGTTAGTGAGTTTTGTTCAGGCAGAACTGATGGCTTTTGTACAGGCAATGGGGGTAATCCTTGGCGCTGATATTGGCACCACAGTTACAGCGCAACTCATCGCTTTTAAATTAACCGATTATGCACTGTTGATGATAGCAGTTGGTTTTGCTTTAACCATGTTTGCTAAAAATGATTCGCAAAAACATTTTGGTGAAGCATTGCTTGGTTTTGGCATTCTCTTTTTCGGAATGAAATTAATGTCCGATGCGATGAAGCCGCTGCGAACCTTTCAGCCGTTTATTGATATGCTGCGGGGATTAGAAAATCCTTTATTGGGTTTGTTGGTAGGAACAATATTTACAGCATTAATTCAAAGCAGCAGCGCATTTACCGGTATCGTAATTGTTTTGGCGCAGCAGGGACTTTTAACTTTGGACGCCGGCATTCCGCTAATTTTTGGTGCCAATGTCGGTACTTGTGTTACGGCAGGTCTGGCAAGTATTGGAACAAAAAGGGAGGCTAAACGAGTGGCGTTGGCGCATGTTGTTTTTAAAATTGCCGGGATATTGATATTCATATTTTGGATACCGGCTTTCGCTGATTTTATCCGATGGTTATCACCGGTTGCGCAAGGGACTGGTGTGGACAAATTGGCTGCAGAAACACCACGGCAGATCGCCAATGCGCATACGGTTTTTAATGTTGGGCTTGCTTTTATCTTTTTGCCCTTTACAACCATTTTTGCCAATATTATTATGAAAATTTTGCCTGAAAAGGAAAAAGAAAAAGGCATCGAACCGGTTGTCTGGCATTTGGATTATAAAAAAATATCTGCGCCTGCGATGGCAATGGATCTTGCCCGGGCAGAAATTTCAAGAATGGCAAAAATTCTTGGCAGGATGTTACAAGCAATTATTTTGCCTTTTGTTTCAAGCGCACCAACGCAAGATAAAATCTATCCGCATCTGTCAGTCATCGAAGGGATACAAATGCGTGAGAATAAAATTGATTTTCTGGAAGAGAAAATTTACGAATATCAAATTGAAATCAGCCGCCAGGAATTGGGTAAGGATATGGCACACGAAGTTTTTGTTATGATCTCCATCGTTAAAGATATGGAAAGCATCGGTGATATTATTGATAAAAATGTAATTCCATTAATTGCAAAAAAACGGGCATTGGGAACTGATTTTTCTCCGGAGGGTAAAGAAGAACTAAAAACCTACCATACAAAAGCGTGCAAACAGATCAGCCGTTTAAAAGAAGCTTTGGCAGAGCGTGATGCAAAAAAAGCGGTAAAAATAATGAAGAAAGAAGAAGAATATCTTGATTTGGAATCCCATTACCGCATTAAGCATCTTGAAAGAGTCCGGCAGGCAAGAACAGAATCAGTGGCTACTCATGAAGTTCACATGGAATTGATGGATCTTTTAAAACAGATAAGCGTTTATACCGCCAATATCGCAAAAGATATTACCAGCTTAAAAGAAAATGGGGAAGAAGAATAGTTTGTTGCCAGTTTAATTTTTGTTTTTTGTACATAAGTTTTTGTACATAGATACATATATTAAATTCATTGAGAAAGGCGAAGGCTGAGGCGAAGGAAGGTTTTAGGTCAAGGATTATAGTAAATTTTAATTGGGATAAATAAGATAATCTATTAAAATTAAGGCAAAAATAATATGGCTTACAAAGATTTTAAACAAATGTCTGTCTGGCAAAAGGCGTTTAGTCTATTAATTCGAATTTATACAATTACTAAAAAATTTCCATCTGAAGAGAAATTTGGAATGATATCTGATATGAGACGCGCAGCGAATTCGGTTGTTCATAATATAGCAGAAGGTTTTGGACGATTTGAAAAACGTGACAAAACCCGTTTTTACAAAATTTCAAGAGGCAGTTGCTATGAACTAATCAGTCAGACACTCGCCTCCCGTGCTTTACATTATATAACTGATGACTCTGAAAAATCAGAATTAGAAAATGGGTACAAAGAAATTATTAATGAATTAGATGCGTTAATAAAAACCATCGAAAATAAATAGGCGAAATATTATTCAATTTTAATTGGATTTTATTATTATAATATTTGCTTCGCCTTTGCCTGTACAGTTACATTTAAAAATAAGGAAATACAGACTGTGCCTTAGCCTTCGCCTAAAATAAATGTTCAAATTATGCCCGTTTACAGTAAAATTTAAAAAGCCAGGAGACTCGTCATGAAAAAAATTAAAATTGTTCTTTTAGTTAGTCTATCATTTATTATATTTGGTTGTAATTCTAACGAACAAGCAGAAAAAAAATTAGAACTGAATTCAAGTGAATATAAACTCTTGTTAAACCCGGAAAAGTTTGATGATTATCAAAAAGCATTTGCACGTTATTGGGAAATAGTTAAAACTGTTGCAGCAAAAGAGAATATTGAAGTTCTGGAATCTGAACATCCATTAAAACTGAAGCACAAAGAAATCAGCTTTTTTGACACACCAGAATTGGACTTGCGAAAAGCAGGATATCTGCTGCGTCAAAAAGTAAAGTATAAAGACGGGCATAAAGAACCGGGATTTGAATTTGGCGTAAAATTCCGACAGATTAAACCGGAAGATGCGCTGGCAGTTGATTTAACTTTAGCTGAGGGGTACACGCCAAAAGATGAGAAGATCGAACTGGAATCTGATGTTGTGTATTATTCCGTTGCCAATGAAGGCGAAGAAACAACCTTTTCCGTTTCCAATTCAATTATAATAGATAAGCAGCCCGCGATGACTGTGGGATCATTTTCAAAAATCTATCCGGCGTTGACTAAGCTGGGAATTCCAGAAGAGACTATTTTAAAAAAAGTGGCCGGTATATCTGCGGATGAGTGGAAGGTTGCTCCCGGAAAACTGGATTTTGGCGATGGACTTTTTGGTTGTATTGATATGACAATCTGGCTTCTTGAAACAGAATCAGGTCAGGTAAAAATACCGGAATTCTCCTTTGACCATCCATTTTTTAAGGATAGGAAATATAATAACGAAGCTATGCAAAGATGTACAGCATTCATTACTAAGTTGCATGACGCCCATCCTGAATGGACGGTTCCCGGCACTTCAAAAACGGCGGCATTGTTCGAAATGAATTAATGACCACAAAACAACATGATACTATTTTACTTAAATTAAAAGGAATATCCACAAATGATTAAAAACTTATTCAGCTTTTGGAAAACCGGTTCAAATAAACCGCTGATTCAGGATGCAAACAAAATCGACAAGTTATATAAACGCAAAAGGCAAAGCGTTATTTGGTCGGTAGTTCTTGGGTATGGATTCTTTTATATTGTCAGGCTTACTTTGTCAGTTGCAAAAAAACCAATGGTTGACGCCGGAATTTTGGACGTAACTCAATTGGGAATAATGGGCTCGGTTATGTTTTATGTTTATGCTGTTGGCAAATTCACCAATGGTTTTCTTTCAGATAGAGCGAACATTAAAAGATTTATGTCAACCGGGCTTTTGGTTTCTGCTATTGTAAATCTTATTCTTGGCTTAAATAGCTATTTCTTCTTTTTTGTCCTTTTGTGGGGCATTAACGGCTGGTTTCAATCGATGGGATCCCCGCCAAGTGTTGTGTCCATTACACAATGGTTTAGCAAAAAAGAATATGGCACTTATTATGGCGTCTGGGCAGCATCACATAATATTGGTGAAGGACTTACATTCATCGGAACATCAACAATCGTCAGTATATTGGGTTGGCGGATGGGTTTTATTGGACCAGGACTGCTATGTTTAGCAATTGCTATAATTTTGTTTATCACGCTTCAGGACAGACCGCAAACTTATGGATTGCCTCATATAACAGATTATAAAAAGGATTATTCGTTGGGGAAATCTAAAAAATCTGTTGGAAAATTACAGCTTGAAGTTCTTAAAAGTCGCATCGTCTGGCAAATAGGACTGGCAGCAGCCTTATTATATACAGCGAGGTACGCAATTCATAGTTGGGGACCCTTTTATTTTCAGGAAGCAAAAGGTTTTTCCATTGAAGAAGCCGGTTGGTTAATGGGACTGAACACAATGATGGGTCTTGCCGGGGCAATGTCCTCCGGATTTGTTTCGGACCGTTTATTTGCTTCAAGAAGAAATATACCCACTCTCATTTATGGCTCTTTATTGATTGTGGGACTGATAATATTATTTGTTTCTCCACCAGGGCATATTTGGATTGACGTGCTTGGACTTGGTATGTTTGAATTTGCTCTCGGTGGTTCGCTGGTGTTTTTAGCCGGTCTGATTGCAGTGGATGTATTTTCAAAAAAAGCTACTGGTGCGGTTAAAGGTGTGATCGGGTTATTTAGTTATGTTGGCGCTGCTACGCAAGAATGGATCAGTGGAATTCTTATTGAGGCCGGCAAAACCGTTGTGGATGGCAAGGATAAATACAATTTTGATTTTGCGTTTTATTTCTGGATCGGTGCAGCAGTGCTTTCACTTATTGCCGCGCTTACAGTCTGGAATGTTAAATCGAAGGCTTAGGTTTGGTTTAAATAATAGTACTTTATCAAATTAGCTTTCAAGTTCTTAAAATTATAAAATACCAGTAGAGATAATGTCATTCCGGCAATCCTGTCCAGATACCTTATTTAAATAAAAAGGTGGACAGACTGGGCTTTAAGCCGGAACCTCCTTTATAATCTGAGGAGATTCCCGCTAAAAACGTGCGGGAATGACAATTGACTCGAATCTGACTAAGCTAGAATAAATATATAATAAAGACAAGTTTAAGGTACAAATAAATGTTTTTAAAAATAAAAACGATTTTTGGAATAACGTTAATATTATTTATTTTTAACTCTATATTGATTTCTCAAGAAGACGGCGATGGACAACTTTGGAATACGAATCGTATTGGAATAAAGCTATCGACAAATTGGAAAATTGAATTGGAAGAAGAATTCCGATTTGGCAGCCAGGCTTCGGATATGTACTATCATCACACTGACGGATATCTGGCTTATAAACTAATCGAGTGGTTCGAAGTGGGAGCAAGCTATCGACAAATTTTTGAGTTAAAAAATGAAAACTGGCAAAGGGAAGACAGACCACACCTTAATGGAACTTTCAAATGGAATTGGCTTGGTGTTAAATTTAAAGATCGCAGCCGGTTTGAATACCGGATTCGCGCAGGCAAGGACAGTGTATGGCGCTACCGAAATAAATTTACTGTCCCATTTCCAATTAGCTGGACTAAATTTCATATATCACCCTTTTTATGCGATGAAATTTTTTATGAGTTTAATAAAACAGAGATCACACGTAATCGTCTCTATTCCGGAGTTGCACTGTCTTTGTCTGAAAAAATTAATGTGAAGATTTTTTATCTTTGGCAGTCAAGTAAAAAAGTGGATGATTGGATTGATTATAATGTTTTTGGATTATATTTGTCTTTTAAATAGTGTCTGAACGAAAAGTACTTAATTTGACCTCACCCCGACCCTCTCCTAAAAAAGAAGGAGAGGGAGACAAGAGGATTTGTGAAAGATGTTTAAAAAGAAAAAATGAAAAATATTTTCCAAAATAAATATTTTTGTAGTTTTCGTTAAAACACTAAATAACGCGATAATTAACAATTAATTACAGGAGGGTTTATGAAAACCAGAATTAGCATTTACGCTGCTTTTATCATGAGCATAATATTTATAAGTTCTATTTATGCGCAAGAAAAAAGTAAACTGCTGTATGCTACCGATAGTGGACTCGGAATCCAGTTTGGCGGTGAAGTGGAAATGGAGTTCGTAGATGTGGAAGGCAAAGGCGGTTTTGCCCATCGGGAATTTACCTATCAAAAGGTAAGAACTCGCAGCCCACACATGCGGATTGATAAGGCAGTGTTAGAAACAAAGATCTTCTACTCTGAATTTTTAACTTACGAGATACAATTTCGCTTTGGTGATGACGGCAACCGGGTGGATAAACATTTTGCCCGCTTACAACTGCCTTCACTTTATACCCGTTTTGAGATGGGTAAAAACCGACCTTTTATCAGGGCAGATAGACGGACCGAAGGGTATCCGCTGATTGGTACGGCAAATTGGAAAGGAAGAGAATATCATATTACTTCTGAAACCAAATACCCATTGGGCGAGCATGTCGATTTGATCGGTGGTGTATCCTTTGCTATGAAACGTCCATTAGGAAGTGATGATGCTGCAGAAGACAAATCTTTTAAAATACTTGTTTATGATGACTATGATGACAAAGATGGACAGACATTTGAATATGGCGCCATGTTTGGTTTCAAAGCTTATGGTCTTTCAGCTTTGGGATGGTATTATACAGGCAAACTAATTGACGATTTTGATTGGAAAACACAGCTTTCCCAGTATTTATCCGATTACAATAGTCTTGGCGACCAAACTGATAAAACTCATTATTGGTATGGCGGTAGAGTCGGATATGATGCACATAATATACATGCCCGCGGCGAGTACATTAAAACTATGGACGGATTACTTCCCCGGTTTGGATATTATGGTGAAGTTTCTTATTTCATAAAAAGCGTTGCCAACTTTTTACCGGTCAAAGGCATTGAACCGCTCGTCCGCTATGGCGCATTAAATGTACTGGATCATCCCAGACAGCTTGGCACTCCAGAGACCTGGGATCGACAAATGACTACCATAGCGCTGCTGACCCATCTTGATGATTATTTATCTTTAAAATTTGAATATTACTTATTAAACGAAGAGACAGGAGGTGATCCACCGGAAGACAAAGTAAAAGATAATCAATTTTTAATGCAAGTTAATTTTAAATTCTAACTAATTTATTAATCTAACATTTTGGAGGTATTTTTATGAAAACCTTGAGGTATTTATTGGTTCTGGCTATGGTGGTTTCTCTGGGACTCACGAGTTGTGAAAAGGACAATCCCACAGAACCGGAAGAAACTTTTGACAAATTCAGCATTGAGACTGTAATGTCTCTACCGACTGCGGCAGACGCGAATCCGGAAATCATCCGCATGGTTCCTGGGTCCGATAATACGGCAGTATTTGTAGCTTCAGGTACAAATCAATTGTTCACAATTACTTATGATGCTACAAGTTTTACAATTAATTCACCTGTTAATTTGGCTCCCGGTTCAGCTACTGCGGAAATGACTTCAATTGATGTTTCACCTGTCATTGGTGGTGAAAACTATGTTGCAGTTCTTGTGGCTGAAGTTGATTGTTCCAAAGGCTGGGTATTGCTCGTCAAATTGTCAGATGGCTCTATTGCTAAAAAAGTAGAAGGTATTGGCTACAATCCTGATGGTTGTGCTTTTACAAAAGACGGTTCCTACTTGATCGTCGCCTGTGAAGATGATCGTGAAGACCGATCTTGTAAACCTGATGATCGTTTTGGCGGAAGTGTTTCCATTATCGATTTGACAAACGGTATTGCTAATGCTACTTTGGCGCAGGATTACAAAGTTGACTACGATGTTGATTCTGAACCTGAACATGCTGAAACCAATGCCAATGGTGATGTTGTTGTCTCTGTACAGGAAACAAGTGACATTTTAATTTTTAACGTTGCTGATTTACCGCTTGAAGCCGGTGATGTAACAAAAGTTCACATAGCAGCCGATGCCGGTGGTATCGAAGCAGAACCAGATGGTTTGTTTATTTCACCTGATGGCACCACCGCTCTTATTTCAAACGAAAGAAACGGTTCCTTTGTGATGTTAGATATTGCCAGCGGTAGCGCTCTTGGTGATATTTACATTGTCGAAAATGACCTTCCTGATGGTTGGCAGCGGGATGCCCGCAAAGCAACAAAACGAACCGAACCGGAAGAATGTGCTTTGGTAGAGAAAGACGGAAAGCTCTATGCCATACTTGCTTTGCAAGAATCACAGGCTGTAATCGTATATGACGTTACCGATCCGGCGAATCCTGTTTTCGATTCAATCGCTAAAGCAGGCGTTGATCCGAGTCTCGATAGTGAAATGGTAAAAAGCGAAATTGGCTCTGAAGGTCTGGGTGCACACCCGACAAATGGTATTGTTTTCTCTGCCAATGAGCGAGAAAGTAGTGTTACAATGTACAAAGCGCAGTGGGCTCAGTAAAAAGCAAGCTTTCGATTAATGAAGTAGAAAAGCTCAATTGATGAAAGCGAAAGTAACCTCCTGAAAGGTTTAAATTTTTGGGAGGTTATTATTTTATAAGATGATAAAAAATTCAGTGTAGTAACACTACATTTTAATAGAAATTTTAAAGCGCTAATTACGCTAATTTTGGTAATTAAAAATCAATGTAAAGTGAAGAAAAATTGTACTTATTCTGCTATTGACCGGCTTGGACTATGTTCAGCCTGAAGATGTTTCATCTTCACCCTGAGCGGAGTCGAAGGGTGGTACATTGCTAACTGACATTGAATTAAAAATATAAAATAATTGGCATAATTAACGGTTAAAAAATGTTCTAAATTTCCTTAACAGCAAGAGGATAAAATGAAAAAAACATTTCTTTTTGTCAGAATTATTTTTATTTGTCTCGGCGTATTAGCACTCTCCAACTATCCTAAACACAATGATTTCACCAACAAAATTGAGCCGGTGGGGATCGTTCCAGATTCTCAAAATGGCTACGGCAGCCAACCGGATCAACTTGCACAACCGGATGATGTTGAATTTCTTAAAGATGGTTCAATATTAGTCTCTGATGTCAATAATAATCGACTACAGTTATATTCTGAAAATGGAAAATTATTGCGATCTATTATTGCCGCAGACCTCAATTTACAAGGAGAAATCACTCCCACTGGAATTAGTAAAGATAGCGAACAGTTTGTTTATGTTTCCCTTGAAGCCGCCGGCGTCATTGTAAGATTAAAACCTGATTTGACTTTCGACCAATTAATTGGGGAACATTGTGATATTAAAGATACGGAATATTATTGTCCCAGCAATGAGAATTGTTTAATAACACCGCAAGGTCTCATTGTTTCTCCAAACGGTGATGTGTTCATCATCGATATGGATGATTCTTTTCGACGCGGTGCAGATGGAAACATCAGGAATTTTGGTTTTCGTAAATTTAAAAAAATATTTAAGAATGGTAAAACAACCTACCAATTTGACAAAAAGTTTGCCGCAACCCAGGAAATTACAAAAGTCATGCGCAAAAGCGAAGGCATGGCAATTGATTTCGCAAAAGGATTATTGTTTGTCGCTGAAGAAAAACCATTAAAAGATCAATTTAATAACTTGGATAAAAAAAGATACATTGCAGCATTTGATCTTAAAACCGGAAAATTTTTGAACAAATTATACGGCGTCATTCTAAAAAAAGAAAGTATTGTTGACGGCGTTTTTGATGACTCTATTGAAGGTCTCTGTATTTTTGAAAATTACCTGTTTGCTGTTGATGAAAAAGGAGGCTGTGTCCGTGCCTTTAATATTGATACCGGTGATTATTTAGGCTTTTGGGGACATCGGGCTTATTATTACTGCGATGACCATTCTGATTGTGAAATCGAAGGTGTCAATTATAATGAACAAACTATCATAGCTGGAAAAGCCATACCGCATCTGAAAAATAATTGGAAAAAAAACGAACTCGCCTCACCGGATGGAATTTCTGTAACTGTTTTAAAAGATGGCTCAAAAAGACTGGCTGTTGTTGATCAATGGAATTCCAGAATAGTAATTTATGATCTTGATCAAATTATACAAACATTGGGAAATTAAATAATTTTTGCTCGTTTCTATTTAAAAATTAAATAGTTTCCGCCCAAAAGAAGTCGAACAGGTTGCCCCAAATAGTTTTGCCTTTTTACTTGAACCTGAAACTCAAAATTCTAACTTAAGAATAAACCTATATTTTAAAAATGAAAAAATTATTTTTTATCATCTGGTTATTAGGTTTGCTTATATTTGCATTTTGCACAAAAGAATCTTCAACCAAACCTAAAACAAACGAACCTTATCTCAAAAAGGAAGCTGATTACAAACTTGATGTAGAAGAACCATCAGGCTTGGCTTTTTCTGTGGATGGTAATTTTTTATGGACAATCAGTGATAAAACAAATAAGGTTTACCAAATCACATTAACCGGAACTATAGTAAAAGAATTATCATACACAGGAAATGACCTGGAAGGCATCGTTCAACATCCGGGAGATTCTACACTTTGGGTGGTGGAAGAATACCAGGCTGATATTGTTCAATTAGATACCAGCGGCAATGAATTGAAAAGAGTTTCTATTCCGGTCAATGGTGGTGGCAGCAGTTTGGAAGGAATAACAATAAATCCGGCTAATAACCATTTGTATTTGGTAAAGGAAAAAAATCCCGGAGTACTCATTCACCTAAATGAAAAGCATGAGATGGTTTCGTATTTACGCATTAGTTTCGCGGGTGATTATTCCGGTATCTATTTCGATGCACAAAACTCTTTTCTCTGGATTATTAGTGATCAGGATAAAACTGTTTTTAAATGTGATTTGTCAGGAAAAGTTCTTGAGCAATATCCGGTTGATGTAAATAAGATCGAGGGAATCGCAGTTGATGTAAACAATAGTTTGATCTATCTTGTAAGCGATTCTTACGAAAGATTGTATGTTTATTCTATTCAAGAAGTTGAATAAAATAAAAGCGATCATGCAATATTTGAATCGGATTTGAGTTTGTGATTAGTAATTTGAAAACTATTTATAAACACAAAAAAGGCTTTGAAATAATTTCAAAGCCTTTTTTGGTTACTAAATCAACAAATTCGGGGAGGTAAGGGACGTGAAATAAATAAATTGGGTATGTAAAATTAGTTAAGTTATTAAAAATCAATCAAATTATTTTATCGATTGTCCAAGTTAATTATTTCTCTGTCCTAAATATTAATTTGTTGATCTACATCTTTTTTGCTTTCTTATCTGATTTAATAAATTTCCCGGAATCTTTATCAAATTCTTTCTTGCATCCATCACAACAGAAATAATAACGCTTTCCATCTTTGTCAGAGAAAAGAGTTTCTTTTCCAACAACACCGGTTTCACCAGAAACAGCACATTGATAATGTTTGCCATCTTTGTCTGTTTTTACAACGTTGGCAGGTACTACAAATCCATCAAGATATTTAGCGGTATTTGCTGTAAATTTTACGGAACAACCGCCACAGCAATGATAGTATTTTTTGCCATCAACTATTGAATAGGTAGTTTTTGAATTAACCACACCTTCAGCGCCCATAACAGGACATTTGAAATTTTTTGCACCATCTTCTGTTGTCCACACATTTGCTTCGGTTACAGATGATTTTTTCTTACTGTTTTCATCCGTCTTTGCATAAATTGCAGACACTGCAAAAGTAAGCATTAAAATCGCTACAAGCATAATAGTTAGTTTTTTCATGATGTTCTCCTTGATTAATTATTGTTAGTGTAAAATATACCCCTATTTTTTTTCTTTTAAATAGAAAAATAATAAGAAAATAGTACGGAAAAAAAGTTTACCCCCTATTGTTAAATAAAAAGAGAGCAAAAAAACGATCCAAAATGGAGGGTAAACCAATGTATTTTTCCAGACAATTTCTTATTTCGCTTAAAAAAAGTATTCCCCTTGAAACACTCATTGGGCAATATATTGAACTAAAAAAGCATGGTGATCACTTTGTCGGATTATGTCCGTTTCACGATGATCATAATCCCAGTTTCACTGTCTTTCACAACACGCAAAGTTTCTTTTGTTTTGGTTGTAAAGCCGGCTCAAAACAAGTTACCCAATCCAGTGATCATATTGCTTTCCTGATGAGTTACTTGAAGCTGTCATTTCCACAAGCAGTTGTCAAGTTGGCTGAAATTACCAACACACCGTTGCCAAACCAAGAAATATCCCCAGCGCCTGCTACTGGAAAATCTCAACAAACTCAAACACAACAGCAAGTTGAAAATTCCGATCTACAGCTACCAAAAGTTAGCAAATATCCCATAAGTCAGCAAATATTTAATCTTACTGCCGAGTTTTATCACCAACAACTTTTCCAAGAAAACGACACATCTGCGCTGGATTATTTAACCGACAAACGAATGCGAAGCCAACAGATCATCAAACAATTCAAAATCGGCTATGCCAAAGGCGGCCGCAGGCTCTATCAATTCCTGAAAAACAAAGGCTTCTCTGACGACCAACTTTTACAGTCCAAACTTATCGCGAAACGCGGCAACAGTCTGCTGGATTACTTTTTTGGGGAAATTATCGTATTCCCACATTTTAAAAATAATAATGTTATCGGTTTTACTATCAAAGACCTGGGTCAGTATAAATCTGAAATCAAAATCAGGC
>JADHVV010000011.1 GCA_016783825.1 Candidatus Zhuqueibacterota bacterium
ATGTAACTAATTTATATTTTTAGTAGTTATATTTGATTTCATATCTATCGCACTTTGCCTAAATTTTGATAAAGTATAGATATAATGGCGTCTCTAAATACAATATTTATAATGGTCCAACCAAATTTTGTGGTGAGAGCAAAATTACAACCAACAAACCCCTGGATAGATATGATAAATTTGAGTTTACCATAACGGGTAATGAATTTTCCGATTCAAAGGCGAGAAATGACCTGGACGATATTTTCGTTGTTCCAGATCCTTATATTGCAGCCAATACCCTGGAGCCAAGATTGATAAGGCAGGTCGGCAGGGGGCAGCGCCGGGTGGATTTTGTTAATCTTCCGCCAAACTGTAAAATCAGTATTTTTACCATGAGTGGACAGCTGGTCCAGGAAATTGAACATGACTCACCAGTAGAAAGTGGACGTGAACCCTGGGATATGCGAACAAAGGATGGTCTTGAAGTTTCTTTTGGTGTTTACATTTATCATGTGGATGCTCCGGGAATAGGTGAAAAAATAGGTCGGTTTGCGATTATAAAATAAAGTAACTATTCAGGTTCAAATAGAAGGACAAGACTATTTGGGGCAAGACTATTTATTTTTAATAAATGAAATAATTAAATGCTAATAAATTGTTTCGATAATCAATTCAAGCAGCATTGAAAACAATACCCAAATGATAGTTTTTGATCCCGTAGCAGCGGGATGCCCATAATCGTTTTGCCTATTCTGGCTGCGATACCTGGATTGTTACAAATAATCTAAATATAATTTGGTAGAACAAAATGAGAAGAAAAATAATTACTTTACTGCTGTTGGCCACACTTTCATTAATAGTTGCCTGTGCTGGTAAACAGGAAATCCCGATAGATCGTTATTACGAATATGATTTCAGCTTTCCTTTGGAAGATTCTGTTTGGGTTGAAAAAGAAACAGACCGGTATATCACCTACTACGTAACTTACCGCAGTGTTCATGAATCAATTGTCACCGGGTTATTAACTATTCCGAAAAATATTCAAACTCCCATGCCAGCCATAATTTTTGTCCACGGAATTGGTGATTATAAGGACAGGGATTACATGGAATGGGGGCATAAGTATATGGTGGATAGCAGTTACGCCGTGCTGCGCATCGATGTGGCAAATCATGGTGATCGAAAAATCCACGATTATGATTATGATTTTGTGGAAGGGTACCGTTACTGGACACGGAATATGATAACGCAAACGGTTTTTGATTTACGCCGCGCTGTTGATTTTTTGGGTAAAAGACCGGAAATTGACAGCAACAGACTTGGCTATTTTGGAATTAGTTTGGGCGGCATTATTGGGACAGTTTTTTGCGGTGTGGACAAACGTATTAAAGTGCCGGTGATTGCACTTGCCGGAGGCGGTTTGAACCTGGTATTTAAGTTGAAAGCTTTTTCAGAAGAAACTAAAATTTACTTCAGCATTTTCGATCCGATTAATTTTGTGGATAAGATTTCTCCCCGTCCATTATTGATGCTCAATGCTTCAAATGATGAAGTTGTGCCACCGATTACATCCAAATTAATGTACAAAAAAGCTGGCGAACCGAAAAAAATAATTTGGTATCCCACCAAACATCGGCGGGTGCCGCAGGATGAAGTGTATCCTGAAGGGATCCGGTGGTTTAAAAAGCATTTATGAAATTAGGTCACTGAATCGAACAGCCCACAGAAATTTTATTATAATTTTCTGCGGCGTGTTCTCCTTCGGTGAATCGATTAATTTGTGCTTGAACGAAAACTAGCAAAAATTAAAAATGCGCCTGTCATTGCGAGCGACGAAGGAACGAAGTTTTAATACCCGAAGGGTGCAATCTCTTGATTATTAAGCGTTTATTGATGGGATTGCTACGTCGCTTCGCTCCTCGCAATGACAGAAAATTTTCAAAATTAAGGGTTTTCGTTCAGACATTAATTAGGAAATTTATCATTTAAATGGGAATACAAATATAGTGAGGATATTATGAAAAAAATAACAAAGATTTCTGTAATTCTAATTACTGTTTTAGTTATATTGGTAATCATTTTCTGGGGACGTTTTGTCGGCTCTTACACAGTTTTTAAAATGGTCAGCCAATTTACCAGCAGCATAAACAATGGAAGTCCCCAATTAAATATGCGTTTAAGCGGAAGTTGGGGAACATCAGAAAAACCGGATTCACTGAAAGCTTTTGTCCAATATCAAAAGGACAAATTTTTCCTGGCTGATATTCGTGTGAATAAGAACAAATTTTTGATTCATAGCAAAAATAACCAAACAAATGTGGAGATTCCTCATAAAGATATTTTAGTGTCAGGCGCCGGAACAGAGTTAACAAATTTTGATATTCCATTATTGATTGGCGAAATATTTGGAAATCACCCACAGTTAGAACCGATCCTTTCTTTAAATTGGTTCAAACGTTTTGGAATTTCAGCAGTTGCATTTTTTAAATGTGATTTTCGAAAAGATTTATACCAAGATGAAGAATATCAAATAGTTGATTTCCCGGAAGATATTTTAAAGAAAGAATTTTCCCTGTGGAGAAAGACAGGTGAAAATAATGATTTAAGGATAGTTGCTGGTGATAATCCAGATTTAATAACTTTTGAAATTTCATTTGCTGAAACCTCTCCAGTTGAAAAACAAATTGAACTTCAATCCGAACAAAAAATCGAAGTTGCGCGTTCTGAACTGAACACGGCAATTTATCGCGGCGCTGTCCGGGCTGCCGGAATTATGCTGGAAAATATGATGGTGCCAAAAACAGATGGTATCGAGCGTACATGGGGAAAAGGGAAGCTAACGTATGTGGATGGCAATCGGGTTCTGATCGCCAAAGGGACACATCGTGAGATTGGCGAAGCCCATGGCGCTTTATTGAAACCGGAAGTGAGAAAGATGATCGATGCCACGCTTTACACAATTTGCTGGGTTTATACAATGGAGCGAAAGCAGTGGTTTATCGATGACATGCGAGACGCATACAAACGGCTTGAACCATTCATCCCCCAGAAATACCAGGAAGAAATGGCAGGATTAGCAGAAACATCCGGTATCAGCCTTGAAGAAATCCGGTTGACCAATGTTTTTCCGGCATTGTTCCATTGCTCTGGTTTTGCGCTTTGGGGTAAGGCAACGGCTGGTGGTAAATTATATCATGGCAGAATTCTGGATTATATGACAGGGTTGGGATTACAATATCACGCAGTTGTTTATGTACTTCAACCGGATGGAAGCAATGGTTTTGCTAATATTGGATATGCTGGATTTATCGGATCAGTTTCCGGAATGAATGATCAGCAAGTTGCGATAGGTGAAATGGGCGGCAGGGGAGAAGGTGATTGGGATGGCATGCCCATGGCGTTTCTGGTTCGTGAAGGTTTGGAGAAGGCTAATACATTGGATGAAGCATTGACTATTTTTAGAGACACACCACGAACCTGTGAATATTTTTATGTCATTTCTGATGGTAAAATTCCTGATGCAAGGGGATTAGCAACTTCACCGTCCAGGTTTGAGATTGTTGAACCAAATGTACCGCATCCATTATTGCCTCATGCTATCGAAGATGCTGTCCTGTTGTCTGCAGGTGACCGCTATGAAAATCTTGCTAAACGAGTTAAAGAAAATTATGGTACAATTGATGGACAAAAAGCGATCCGTTTAATGGACAGACCGGTTGCGATGAAGAGTGATTTGCATAATGTGCTTTTTATTCCTGAATCATTGGAATTCTGGGTCGCTAATGCAGGAGCAAATACCCCGGCTTGTAATGAACCGTATTTTCATTATAATTTAAAAGAATTGTTGGAATTGGTTGAATAATTCTTAAGTATTTTTTTTCTTGATTTTGCTGATAAACAGGAGTGTTGGATTGTTGGAGCATTGGAGTGTTGGAAAAAACATGCACGGACTAATTAATTTGAATCGTTAATTAAAAAGTAAAATTTATGAAATCTAAATATCACTTCCCTAAAATTGTAAAATGGCTTACATCGATCCTGTTTGTTCTGATAATAATTTTTTATTTTTATTTTGTACTGCCATTTTGGGGAATACCATTTAATGCACAGCGGCATACCAACGTGCCAATCACACCAGCATGGGCACTGGAATGCTGGTTGTGGGAAGACGATGAAAACACAGCATCGCGGGTGGATGAATTGCTCGAAGGTTACGCCAAACATGATATCCCGGTGCGAACAATTCTTATTGACAGCCCATGGAGTCTGCGTTACAACGATTTTATTGTTGATGAATATCGTTATCCTGATCCATCCAACTGGTTTAAAAATTTGGAGGATAATGGATACCGGGTCGTACTGTGGATGACATGTATGGTTAACAGTAAGAATAAAGATACAACCGTAGAAAGTGGCAAGGAATTATATGAGGAAGCCCGGAGTAAAGGATATCTTGTTGGGGATGGTTACCAGTGGAACTGGTGGAAGGGTGATGGAGGATTCATCGACTACACGAATCCACAAGCGAAAAAATGGTGGTTTGGTTTGAAACAGAAGGTTTTCGATTACGGCATTGATGGCTGGAAATTAGATGGCACAGCAACTTTTTTCTCTAACAAGATTTTTGGGATTCCAGTACCGTACCAGCGCACTTATGAAGGATGGAAAACAACGCGCGGTTACATGGATTTGTATTACCGGGAAGAATACCAACACGGCAAATCAATCAACCCGGAATTTGTAACTTTGGCGCGTTCGATTGATCGTCCTTTCGCACATCCCGAAGGATTCGCGCCGTTTGATGCTGCGCCGGTAACATGGGTGGGCGATCAGAAACACACCTGGAAATCACAGATTAAAAATAAAGATGATTCATCCGAGGACGATGACCTTGTCGTTCAGGGAATTGGTGGAATAGAAAACGCAATGCGCGATATTCTATTAGCAGCGAAAAAAGGTTACTGTGTTATCGGTTCAGATATTGGCGGTTTCAGCGGTAAGAGTATCCCGCCTCGACTTTATATTCGCTGGGCGCAATTTTCAACATTTTGTGGACTGTTTTTAAACGGCGGGCATGGTGAGCGGGCTTTGTGGAAAAGAAGTCAACAGGAACTGGAAATAATCCGAAAGTTCTCCTGGTTGCACACGGAGCTGATCCCATATATTTACAGCCATGTTGTTTTATGCCACAATGGCGGCGAACCTTTGCAGCGTCCAATAAAGGGAAAATACCACTACCTTTTTGGAGATGATCTTTTTGTAGCTCCAATTTACCGGGATACACTCTCCAATATGATCAACCTTCCCAATGGAAACTGGCGTTATCTTTTTGATGACCACAAAATCTTAACCGGGCCAAAAACATTTGCGAACGATTTTCCGCTTGATGAATATCCTGTTTATGTTCGTGACGGCGCCATAATTCCAATGAACATTTGCCGTGATTATACAGGTTTTGGTGATGGGAATTCAAACGGCTATATGACATTTCTCATTTATCCAAATGGGAAAAACCAATTCACACTTTTTAATCCTGATAGTTCAGGGGGAACGTCAATAGAAGCGGATTATGAAGAAAAAGAATTGAAAATAACAATCACTGGAAAAATGATTCCGCACATATTGCGTATTTTGTCAGCCTTTGAGCCAATTCAAATATCCCTTGATGGTAAATTACTGGTTCAGGGAAAAGATTTTCGATACGATTCTATTGATCAGAGAATATGGATTAGGACAAAAGGATACAGCAGTGGGAAATATTCAATTGTGTTAAAATAAGAAACATATAATTTCCATGTAAAGAAATTTACAAATTTGCTTGCGTTTATGAATTAGTATTGTTACATTTATGACATTGTTGAGAGAGTATTACTCAATATCAATAAGCAAAGGAGTCCGTAAGGATTTTTGTTTCACCACATATTTGTGGCAAATATACCACTCTTTTTTACAAGGTAAAGAAAATTTTATCGCAGAATGATTTATAGCAGAATAATTTTGCTATAAATTATTCTGCTATTATTATGCGAATTTGATACAACAAGCTGTTCTCAATACTAACTAATAACTCATTAACTAATTCAACATTTGGAGGAAGTAATGAAAAAATTAATTTTCATCGCTGTATTAATTATGTTTATCCCGCTTGTTCTTTCAGCCAAACAACCAAAGCTGAAATCGGCAACCATTGAACCGAAAGTTGCTGCCACTGGCGATACGGTCACTATTATGGTTGAATTCACCGGTAAGGTCAAGGATATTAAAGAAGTGTCATTTATAATTCGTGAATACCCTTATGACTACCCGCGAACTTATTTTGTATCACTAAAAGATAAGAAAAAAAATATTTGGGTGCTTGAAGGGCCGGTTCCCTGGGATGCCTATGCACAATCGTATCATTTAGATATCAGGGCGCTTGATAAAAAAGGCAAAGAGATAGTTACCAAAGGATTGGAAAAACAATCGACAGGTCGTACCGCCACTATTGAATTTAAGGTGAAATATTAGTTTAGCTTTACTAAACCTTTCTGTGTACTCCATCAATTGATGTATAACTCAATTAATTAAATTGTTTAGGGGGTTGGATTTAATAACTTGGACATTTAAAAATTTCTTGATATTGATAAATAATGACTTTTAAGATGAAAATGTGTAACATATTTTATCCCACCCCCTTAACATATTTTGAACAACCAGACAAGGTTTAGCAAAGCTTTCCCAGCCCTGTCGCATATCTAAAAATGAAATACAAAATATTCATTACAACAGCCTTTGTTTTAGTTATCTTGTTGTTCGTCTGGAAGGGATTGCCACTCATTGGTTATTACCTGGGAGAGGTTCGGTTTGAACACGTTCCATTAAAAGCCGGTAATATCCAAATTCCATCTGAACGAAATTATGGCTGGAAAGATCAATCTGAAATAACTAAACAAGTAATTCACCACTGGGCTTCTCAAGAAATCCCTGATTGGATAACACGTGGAAAAACAAAGCCTGCCAGAATTATTTTAGCAAAGCTGGCACAACAGCAGGATATTGAAGAAGTAAACGCATATTTACAAAAACAAAAGCCCCGGGGAAAAAGCGGTTCCACATGGTTACTGCATCCTGAAGGAGATTATGATTTTATACTAACAATTTTAACAGCAATTCTTTTCCTGTTTGGCGAAAAACCGGAATTGCTTTACCCGGAAACAACTCAACATTTGTTCTCTACACTTCTTATTGAAGAAGGCGGAGAATATCGAATTAAAGTACCACGCTCTTTGGGATTGGTGAACGATACTGAAAATCATTATTTGATGACAGAAGGTTCACGCTATCTAAAGAATCGATGGTTGCAGTTTCATGGGAATTCCAATCCAAAATTTAATAACATTCAAAATGGTTTGGAAAAATGGCTGCTTGGTTATTTAAAAGAACTACAGGAAGCGGGGCTTTATGAATTCAATTCTGTGCCTTATCAGAGATTTACATTAACAGCGCTGATGAATTTAGAAGCATTTGCTTCCGACACTGTGAGACAAACAGCACGGACAGTGCTCGATAGATTAAATTGGAAATATGCAATTGGCAGTTTGAAATTTCGTCGCTATCCGCCATTCAGACGTCAATTGAGGAACGCTGGTATAACTTCGCTGAATGGTGATTATCACACAGCGTTGATGAAAGTTTGGATGAGCCGGACGGAAGAATCTGCTTCACTAAATAGTGTTTGTCCGGCAATGTCATTCCCGCATGCTTTTAGCGGGAATCTCCAGAGTAAAATAAATGGATTCCTGCACCGCAGGCACTCCCTTCGGTCGCTTAAAGATTGTGACCGAAGGGAATGCCTCTGGTACAGGAATGACAGAAAAAAAATGATTTTCGGACAGACACTAAATAATGTGACTCAAAGTGGAATCAATCGTGCACTCTGGGGCTGCTTGTTGAGCTATCAGCTTCCTGATCAAATTGTGGACTGGATTAAAAATAAGCCATCTCAATATTTTATTAAAATGGGTCATGGCGTAAAAGCGTCACCTGAAATTTATTCCGGTGGTCCTGGCTATTTATTGAGCGCAGGCGGTGTTCACCGGGGATGGCGTTCGCTGATTGTTGCTCGTCCTATAACACTGCTGGTCGATGATGAGGCGCAGAATCTTGATGAAGTGATTCATCTCGCTGGTCCGGGTGAAAATTTTACAAAATGGAATAATACTGGGGTGTACAAAAATTTTGCCTGTGCTGCGGGTCCTGTTCATGTTCCTAAAACATGGGAATCAGTAAATAAAAATGATCTCTGGAGCATCTATAGTAAATATGATTCACTTTATATTGCGGTACATTCTCGGGAAGATTTGGGTATTATTTGTTTGTTTCAAAAGAACGAAACAGAGCAGCTACTTGAAAAAATTACTGAATCAAATTGTAATCAGAAAGTTCTTTACCATAAATTCCAATTTCCAGATGGAAAAAGTATCACTTACGATGTATTCCCCCCAAAAAATAAATGGGTGATTATTTCATACGACAATAAGAGGTTAAATAGAAATTTTGATTTTTGGGCGCTAATAGATGGGGAGTTATAGTATTAATGAACTCATATTTTTTGTGCTATTGTTTTTTCAACGAGCAGTTCGCACCCTTCGAGCAAAGATTTTATAGAACGCGGATTTAACGGATCGAGCGGATTTGAACGCTTTTATAAAATTTTAGGTAACTATCAAGAAACTTGAAATTTAAGATGTGTCATTCCCGAAATCTTTTATCGGGAATCCATTTTTTATCAACGAATTGGATGTCCGATTAAAACATTCGGGCATGACAATGTGAAGATGTTCAAGTTTCTGATATAAAATTAGGTTCGCTATTTTTGCGAATCTCTGGCACTATTCAGTGGATCCAAAAATGTCATTCTGAGGGAGCTTGCGACCGAAGAATCTCCCCAACATTCAAACTTTTGTTAAAATACACAAGATTTTTCACTTCCCAACATCACAAGTCCCATCCTTCGTTCAGAATGACATCAATTTAACGGATAGCTGAATCGTTACAATTTTAGTTAATAATCCGTGAAAATCCGTCAAATCCGTTCGATCCGTGTTCCATTTTTTTTATATCGGCTTTTTAAGGTAAGGTTCAATAATAAAAAAGTGAGGTTGCCATGCAAAAAACAGAAAAAAACAACAAGGTTTTTGACTTCACAAGAAGAGAATTTTTGGGAAGTTGTGCCGCTTGTGCGGCTGGTGTTTCAACCCTTTCAACATTTGGTTCATCTGCTTTAGGTCTTTCCCTCTCAAATATTTCAAATAATGAAAAGCTAAAAGTCAGGCTTGTTTTTGCACATCCTGATCCAACAAAACCCAATTGGCCCAATATCGGTTATGATTTTGCAGGACAAATACGTGATCTAACAAAAAAATTCAAAACTCAATGTAGTGATGTAGATTTTTTCCCAATTACAGTAACCTCCGGCAGCGAAGAACAGGGGAAAAAAATCTTAAAAAAAGACTCGGAAGTTGATGCTTATATTGTCTATTTGGTGGGTTGCCTCTGGGGAGATATGTCAGAAATAATTGCTACTTCCGGCAAACCAACTATTTATGTTGATAATTTATATGCAGGATCAGGAGAATTTCTGACAAGCTTCGCAAGAGCAAAACGAGCCGGTGGCAAAGTAATCGCTGTTTCATCATCACAATTTTCAGATGTTGTTCAGGCTGTGCGATGTGTGGATAGTCTGAAAAAATTACAAAACTCCACAATTTTAGTGGTTGGCGGAAATCCTGATAAAAAAATTAAGCCGGTTTATGGGACACAAGTGAGAAAGGTTGACTTTTCAGAGATTAATAAGGCTTACAAAAAAGCTGATCCAAATAAAATTGAAAAGTGCGCAGACCGCTGGATAAAAGAAGCCGAAAAGGTAATAGAACCACCGAGATCTGAAATTGAAAAAGCTGCCGGAATGTATTTGGCAATGTTCGATATTATGCAAAAGTATAATGCAAGAGCAATTACAGTAAATTGTCTCGGTGGTATTTACAGCGGCAAAATGGTTGATGCTTATCCCTGTATGGGATTCATGCAGCTTAATAATGATGGTTATGTCGGCGCTTGCGAAGCGGATCAACGGTCAACAATAACTATGTTGTTAATGACTTATTTAGCAGGACAATCCGGGTTTATTTCAGATCCTGTAATCGACACAGCAAAGAACCAGATTATTTATGCTCATTGCGTAGCGCCTACAAAAGCATACGGTCCTGATGGTCCTTCTAATCCTTACCACATCCGGGATCATTCGGAAGATCGCCGTGGGGCAAGCATTCGCTCATTATTACCGCTTGGTGTAATGACAACTACACTTCTTTTTGATCATAATAAAAAACAGGTAATTTTTCACCAGGGAAAATCAGTGGAAAATGTTGATGAAGATAAAGCCTGTCGAACAAAGCTTGCCGTGGAAGTAAAGGGCGATGTCTATAAACTTTTAAATTATTGGGATCAGTGGGGATGGCACCGGGTGACATTTTTTGGCGATTTTAAACGGCAGGTTTATAATGTTGCTTCATTATTAGGTTTTGAAGTTGTCGAGGAAGCTTGAGGCAATATCTGTGATGGTTTTTTCTGATGTATAACTAATACCCAGCGCGACAAGTTGCAGATAATTTAACCACAAAGAACACAAAGGAGGCACAAAGCTCACAAAGTTTTTCCTTTGTTTTCTTTGCGTCCATTGCGCCTACTCTGCGACCTTTGCGGTTAATTTTTTTTTACAAAGAAAAACAAAAACTTTTGCAAAAAAAACGAAGATTTAACTGACAACAAACTAGCGCGACAAGTTGCAGTAGCAGGTGCAGTGGCTGTCCTTGTCGTAACACATATTGACAACTGCTACTGCAACTGCCACTGCTACTTTTATCAATTATCAAATAAATTTCATATTTAAAACTTATGAAAAAAACAACGTGCAACAATATAAAAACAGGAGGCGCCAGTATGAAAAAGCATGGCTATTTTATGATTGTGCTGATCCTGACAGGTTTGGTTTTGTTCTTAAACCAGCCTGTGAGAGGAGGAGTTACTGGTAAAATTAAAGGAGTGGTGAAAGATGCCCAGACAGGGGATCCTCTGCCAGGTGTTAACATTGTAATTAACAAGGTCTGGATTAGAAATGCAGAAATGGATTTTTCAGGCAGTTTGGGTGCAGCCAGTAATATCCACGGAGAGTTTATTATTCTGAAGGTTCCTCCTGGAATATATTCTGTTACTGGTTCCATGATGGGTTATACTTCAGTCACTCAACAAAGAGTCAACGTAAATATTGATCGAACAACCACTGTGGATTTTATTTTAAAGGAGACTATACTGGACCTCGGTCAAGCAGTCATTGTTGAAGCTACCCGAGACCTGATACAGGTTGATGTCTCCGCAACCGAGAATTATGTGACAGCGCAGGAGTACCAAAATACACCTTTTGCCAATCGGATAGAAGATGTAATAGGATTGCAATCAGGGATTGGGGGAAATATCATTGCCGGTGATATTAAAATTCGCGAGGGTAATGCTTATGAGGTAGGATTTATGGTGGACGGTATGTCTATGGTGGATAGCAAATTCAACCGCCCGGTAATGTCCGTAAATCCGAGTATTATTCAGGAAATAAAAATTATGCGCAACGGATTTAATGCTGAATATGGTCAATCACAATCGGGTGTTATAAATGTGGTTACCAAAACTCCCGAAGAAAAATTCCATTTTTCAATAGATTATCAATTTGAACCGGCTCATCGTCGCCATTACGGCAGAAGCCGGTACGATCCAGCCAGCCGCTGGGAGTGGCGATTATACCCGGATCAATTTGAGTCGGACAGCCTTTTTCTTAACGAGGGTAAGAATGGCGAGAAAAAATATTGGATTGGCTGGGATCAATTTGCTGAAGATTTACTCAACGATGGTGATCCAAACAATGATTTAACTGCTGAAGAGGCAAATGAATTATGGAAGTGGCGCCATCGACCTGTGGAGTACGGTAATAAACCAGGTCATAATATGGATCTGTCATTTTCCGGAGCTGTACCCTTTATACCATGGAAGACAAAATTTCTGACCAGCTTTAAATATGAATACCACCCCTTCACCCTGCCCCAGGCAAGAGATCATTATGATGAAAAAACCTCATCTGTGAAACTTATCAATGAAATTACGCCTAATATGAAATTGACGCTTTCCGGCATGTACACGGATGTAAAAACGATCACCCAATGGGCTTCAACCAGTCAATGGTCAGAAGAGGACATACTCTCCTATGATGGTGGCGGGAGTGATACCTATTACCGGTTTAGTAAACCGATATTGGATCGGTATTCTGCAGTAGCCGGGATCAAGTTTGTTCATACTATTTCTTCAAAGATGTTCTATGAACTGAACCTGAATCATTTTTCTATTGATTACCGGCTTGGTCGCGGCGACTCGTCCCGTGTGGAGGATGGCAGATATTTCCATGATCGACTTTATTTTGATCCCCATTCAGGTTGGATTTACAGGGAAAATGGTCTGGATGATGCTGTCTCCGGTCATCGAATGTGGGGAGCGCCGCATACCTGGGATAACTCATACAGCCGTCGTACATCATTTACTGCAATGTTAAACAACCAGGTTAACGATGTAAATGAAATAAAGGCCGGTTTCGAGTTCGATTACGAACTCATTGATGAGGATCGAGTGCATTGGCGCAATCAAGATCCTAGTAAGATATTTTTTCGAAAATATCGCGTGTTTCCGTTTAAAATAGGTGCATACATTCAGGATAAAATTGAGTTTGAGGGAATGATAGCCAACCTTGGCGTACGCTTTGATTATTTCGATACCAACACAGATCTTTATGACGTACACAGAATACTTGAACCGGATGAAAATGGCGATCCTATCTGGTATGATGATAATTTATTTTATGCCATGAATGACGGTACTTTTCCCACCACGCGCGCAAAGCCAAAGTTTTATTTTAGCCCGCGTATTGGAATTTCTCATCCTTTATCGGCTAAAAGCAAAATCTATTTTAATTACGGACATTTTGTTCAGACAACAAGAAGTAAATACCTTTACGAAATGGCGTTGGATGGCGAGGTGATTAAGGCGCAACGATTGGGCGATCCAACTCTGGATTTTGAAAAAACGATTGCTTATGAATTGGGATATGATCAAGCCATTGGTGAAAATTTACAATTACATATCGGAACTTTTTACAAAGATTATCATGATGTGGGAGGTTTGTTGGCTTATGTTCATGCCGATCTTTCCCTGGTAACAGATGTGGCGACACAGCGGTTACATCGCGAAATTCGCGGCTTGGAAATTGAAATACGAAAAAGTTACGGAAGATGGATTACAGGATGGTTCAATTATAATATTATCAGAAAAAGTGAGGGCGATCTTTCTGTTCCGGGTCTGAACTCTGATGGACCAATTGTATTCTTCAACAAGGGTATAGGGATAGACGGCGAATTTAAAGGCGTACCACGGCAGAAAGTTGCTGATGTTGTGCCTTATGCCAGGGGAGTGGTTACTTTCAAAATTCCACCTGAATGGGGTCCGTCATGGAAAGGCATCTCATTATTAGGTAATACCTCGATGACATGGCAATTATTTTATCAACGCGGTACACGCCATCAACATCCGAGACAAAGTTTTCGTAAGGAACATCCTGATGTATGGTTCCATGAATTGTCAAAGTACTGGGCAAATCTTCGTCTTTCACGGCTTTTAAATTTTAAGTCTTTAGGGATCGAATTGTATATGGATGCCAGCAACGTGGTTCGTAGTAAATTCAGGTATTTACCGGGTGGCGGTAATAGAGAAGACTATTTTGATGATCTTTATGATTCAGGACGTTTAGATCAATTGGGTACTGATAAGCTTACTGATAACCGTATTTTAAACACTGAATCGGATGATGTGTACTGGGCTCAATTACGGGAGTTTATATTCGGTATTAGAATATATTTATAAATGGAGGTGTTTTGTGAATGCAAAATATTTTAATAAATGGATTTTTCAATCTTTAATATTTTTTATATTCCTTATCTCTGATCTTTCCGGGCAAATTAGAAGTCATGAAGTTGGTCGTTTATGGGACACACGATGGGAGACCGGTTCCATGCGGGGATCGGGCATTGCGCCAATACGAGACCAGATGACTTATCCGGGTGCTGACTTCTTTTACCAGACCAGGAAAAATTTAACAGGGCGCGGACTCTGGATAGGAGTAAAAGATTGGACCGATAAATTTGGCACTTTTCATACTTTTTATGTATCAGAAGGCGGGCCTCTTAATAATGATGCGACTGAATACTGTACAGCCATCTCAAATAAAAAATATTTTCGTGAACGTCTGCCTCTTGTTTATGTGAATGGGGTCAAAGAAGTTCGCCCATTGGATTGGCGAAGCGGTAGTGGTATTTATCGCAAAACAAGTCTTTCCGCAAATGAAAAAATTACCACTATCTGGACGACCAATGTTGGAATTACTGTCACCCGAAATAGTTATGCGTTTGCAAATTTAGATCATGACAGTTATCATATACTGGAGCATATTTTCGAAAATACCGGCAATGTTGATGATAATAAAAATACTAAAGAATTGGTAGGACAAAATTTGTTTGGTGTGTACTTTGGCTTTATTTTTTCTTTCATTCCCAGCAGTGATTTAGGTCATGAACGTAATGGTGGTGAAAGAGATGACTGGGTGCATTATTACGGCAATCAACCTGGAGATACGCTGCGTGGATTGTGGTACTGCTATGATGGTGATTCGCAAAGGAAAGATGGCGACGACATCGGCGATCCCAGCGATATAAACGGAGAATTTCTTTCACCCCAATATGTCGGCGCCGGTGTTCTTCATGCTGATACAGGATATGATAATGAAGCCGATGATCGCAGTCAACCAGCGACTGTTAATTATTGGTCCGATCGTACGGTACGTTCCCATACAAAAGGAGATGCAGAACAAACCCTTTATTCAGAATTGAGTTCGGGAATCCAGAGCCAGGGCACTGATGAAGGGCAATATAGCTACCCCTGGGAATCAGAAGTACAAGGACCAATGGTCTATGTTGCTTTTGGTCCCTATGATATTCCTTATAATGAAGATGTTCGCATTGTCATCTATAATAGCGTGGGGATGATCTCTCGAAAATTGGCTATTAATTATGGTCAAAGGTGGAAAAACGGTGAGTTGACTTACAATAATTTGACTGGCGATGAAGCCAAAAATGATATTATTGCAACTGGTAGGGATTCGCTATTTATGTATGCTTCCAGGGCTGAATGGACCTGGGAAAATGGATTGGAAGCAGTTCCTGATGGACCGTTAACCCCGGGAAATTTTAATATCAACTCTGCTCCCGGGAAGATCGAACTTCAATGGGATGCTGTTGATGATAAAGAGGGCCCAGATACAGGTGAGTTTGATTTTGCAGGTTACCGGATGTACCGTACCGAATCATTTTATACTAATGAATATTATAAAATCTGGGAGTGTGGAGGAAGCAGCGGAATTGATGTAAGCAACATTTATATTGATCGAAACGTAGAACGAGGAAAGAATTATTATTATTATGTAACAGCTTATGACATATATGGAATTGAGTCCAGTCATTTTTATAACCGAAATTATCAAACTGCAGCCATACCTGTTTTAGCAGCACGAACTGATTTAGACTCGGTGTTTGTGGTTCCCAATCCTTTTCACGTTCAGGGTCATGTTTTTGGCGGAACTTTTGAGGAAGATTACCTGGAAGTTCCCCGGAAGGAAGATCAGATCATGTTTGTTGGACTTCCGGCTCGAGCGATTATCCGTATTTTCACAGTACATGGCGACCTGGTTGTAACTCTCCATCACCCAAATCCGGATAATCCACTGTCGATTCCGGAATCATCTGACGAAGCCTTTTTCCAGATTACCGATAGTTGGGAGACTATGAAAAGTGGTGTTTACTTTTTTCATGTTGAAGGTTGGGATCTACAGGATAAATTCCTGGGAACAACAACCGGCAAATTTATTGTGATTCGATAAAGGAGATAAAAATGAAAAAAGGAATAATTTCTATATTATTAGCGCTAATGAGCACAGCCACCTTTACCTCAGATCTATTCGCCTTTAAAAAGAAAGTGGCACAAAGCGGAATGACATATTTAGCCGTTAGTCTCGGCGCAAGAGAGAGCGCAATGGGTGATGCATCCGTAGCTGCTGTACGGGGAATTCAAGGTTGTTTTTACAATCCAGCCGTTTTAGCAGATATTAAAGGCACGGAAGGATGTATTAACCAGGTAAATTGGCTGGTTGATACAAAACTTTACGGCATGGCAGCCGCACAATCTCTTGGTAATCTTGGAACAATCGGCTTTGATCTGGTCTATATGGATTATGGACAAATTGTCGGGACTAAAAGAGTTGATAAATCGGTTAATGACAGGGGATTTATTACGACTGGTGATATTAATGTCCAGGAATTTGCTGTTGGAGTTTCGTATAGCCGCCGCATTAGCGATAAATTTGCATTTGGGATGAAAGTTAAATGTATCCACGAGGATCTTGGCAAAGCGGCTATTGTTGTGAAGGAAATAACAGATGATGAAACTGGTGAGATTATTAAAATTCGCGAGGACAAGAATTGGAAACTTAATCATTGGGGCATGGATTTTGGCACCATCTATCATACAGGTTTTAAAAGCCTGGCATTTGCCATGTTCATGCAAAATTTTTCGACTGATATGAAATATTGGTATGAAGAATTCCAACTGCCGATGAGTTTGAGATTGGGCATGTCGATGGACATGACTGATTTCTTTATGGAAGATAATGAAAACCTGGCAGTCAATTTTGCTATCGATGCAATCAATCCTAATGATTATACCGAGCGCATTCATATTGGTACCGAAGTGGTTTGTTTGAAACGATTTGCTTTGCGCACCGGATATAAGTTTAATCACGATGTGGAAAGTTTTACTTTTGGAATGGGCATAAATTTTGAGATTGCCGGTTGTTCAGCCGTTCTTGATTATGGTTTTACGCGGGCGAATTATTTTAAAGATATTAACCGGTTTTCTGTTCATTTTAGTTTTTAAATTTTTTTGTAACTATTCAGCTTGGTTTATTTTTGCCAAAAAGACACGAAGCCACGAAGTTACACAAAGAAATCCATTTCATTACGAAGTCAAATCCCGCGTTTTTGAGTGTGGTAATTTGACGCAGTTCTTTCTTTATGTTTCTTTGTGCCTTCGAGACTTCGTGGCAGAATGGTTTCATTTTTTATTAATCAAAATCAAAAAATTAATATCCGTTTTGAATTAAACGACATAATACACTTATAAATTTATCGGAGGTTTTTATGAAATTCAAACTTTTTACTATTGTAGCTATTTTTTCTGTTCTGGTCATTCTGCTCATTGGATGCAAACAAAAAGGATTGGAAGGCGCCTGGATCGGTACGGAGGTGGAAGGTGATGGTGGTGGTGAATGGACATTTACGTTTGAGGGTGAAAAATGCAAAATTGAATCAACTGATGGTCTTTGGTTTAACATGACAATAACATTAGTCGAGAATACAGACGCCAAACAAGCAGAACTTGAAGTCGATGATTCGGTTATGTCTGAAGCAGTTGGTCTTATATTAAAATCAATATATAAAATTGAAGGCAAGAAGCTAACCATTGCTGTTAATGATCCGCAATCTAGCGATATGGTTCCTACTTCTTTTGATAAAAGTTGGGATAACCGGGTTTTTGTTTTAGAAAGGAAAAAGTAATAAGCTGGATATCAGGTTTTGAACTTCCTTCTATTAAGTCACTAATTTTTAATTTACTAACTTTGTTTGGTGGAGCAATTCCTTTTTGAATTAAAGGATTGCTTCACTGCCTTCCTTTATAATATTACATGTAAAGTCTTTGTCTTTTTTGCAGCAGAATTAGCCATCCCGCAACTTCGTAACTGCGGGACACGAATTATATTTAATATTCGAATAAAATTCGTGAATTCGTGGCGATAATGTTTTTTAATGGCAGTTTTCCGCACTATAGTATTGTCAGTTAAGTCTTCGTTTTTTGTGCAAAAGAATTTTTACCACAAAGCCCTCAAAGCATAGTCTGTATTTCCTTATAATTATAATGTAACTATACAGAGAGGCACAATGAACTCAAAGAAGAACAAAAAACATGATACGAATTAAATAGTGATAATACAATTTAAATTAATAGAAATTTATTTTATTTTTTTTCTTTCTTGGTGAATCCGCCGCGGCGGATGAATTCTTTGTGTCCTTTGTGGTTAATTTTTGTTGCAGCTTCGCCGCGATAGGAATTAACAAAAAGTTCATCATAAATAACCTATTCACATTAAAGAGCAATATAAATGAAAAACACGATACCTAAAATATTTATTATTTTCATAATGTTGGTATGTTTCTGCACTCAAAAGGAAACACGTAAAATAACAGATCAATTCATTTCAATAAAAAACGATAAATTTATCGATGCCCAGGGCAGGCAAATAATTTTGCACGGAATCAACTTGGTCAATAAAAACAAATCGAAAAACTACCTCGGCGATGAAGGAGCAGAAGATTTTGCTGCGATGAAAGAATGGGGCTTTAACTGCATCCGCCTGGGAATTATTTGGGATGGTTTGGAAGCGGAGCCTGGCGTTTATGATGACAAATATTTAGAGGGGATTGATAAGCGAATAGCCATGGCAAGAGATAATGGGCTTTACATCTTTTTAGATATGCACCAGGATTTATACAGCGTTAAATATTCTGATGGCGCACCCGAATGGGCGACGATAACAGAAGACATGCCTCACATTAAAGATGGTGCAATTTGGAGTGATGCTTATTTCGCCAGCATGGCAGTGCAGACTGCTCTCGATAATTTTTGGAACAACACTCCTGGTCCGGATGGAATAGGAATTCAGGAACATTATGCAAGAGCCTGGAAATATGTTGCTGAACGGTATGCAAATGAAACAACAGTAATCGGGTATGACTTGATGAACGAACCATTTTTAGGCAAAGCTGCCCAACAAATATTGCCTGCGATGTTAAAAAAGGGAGTGGAGGTCTTTGCTGCTGTTGATGACACACAATTACAATCAGCCGAAGAGTTGGTAGAACGGTTGGCTACTGATGATGGTCGATTTGAAATACTTCAAAGGCTGTGTAATAAAGAAATATACTCCAGTATCATCGATGTGACTTACCCCATTTATTCTCAATTTGAGCGGACAAAACTAATGTCCATGTACCAGCGCGTAACCAATGCAATCAGGGAGGTCGACAAAAACCATATCATATTTTTGGAAACAACCATGGGTTCCAACATGGGCGTTTATAGCAGCATTGAACCTGTAGTGGGCGCCGATGGAAAACGAGATCCATTACAAGCTTATTCACCCCATGGATATGATTTGGTTACAGATACGAAATTTGTTGCCTCACCGTGCTCCGAGCGAATTAAATTGATTTTTGAGCGCCATGGCGAAACAGCACAAAGATTGAACATGCCCATGCTGGTTGGCGAGTGGGGTGCTTACGGCTCAAGAACTGGAACTCTTCCTGCTGCTCGGGAGGTCGTCCGATTATTTGAAAAATTATTATGCAGCGATACCTATTGGGATTTTAGCAAAAATATTCATAAGACAGATCATTTCAAAGCGTTAAATCGCCCCTATCCGCAAAGAATTTGTGGCGCTTTGAAAGAATATTTTTTTGAACCGGAAACAGGTAAATTTACATGTGTCTGGCTTGATGATAAAGATTTAGAATCACCTACAGTTATTTATATTCCTGCATGGTTGAAAGTAGATTTGAGAAATATAAACCTTTTTCCTGTGGCAGAAGGATATGAATTGACTACAGTTTCTGAAACGTCTCAAAGTTCACTGTTGATTATTCCACCATCGAAAGATGGGGGAGAACGAAAGATTACATTAAGTTTGGTTGAAAATAAGTAGAGTTAATATAATAACAAAGAATTCGGAGTGCAATCCCTTTATGGATTGCAAGCATCGCATAAAGGCGATGCACTCCGAATTATTAATTTTTAAAAAATGAAGGAATAGTGATGCCAATACAAATAAAAATAAAAACAGTTGATCTCTTATTCATCGCTCTCGCCATGTCCGTCGGCTGGGGATTTCGCGGTAATTATGGACATGAATATGGCGCTATGGTACCTGGCGCACTTGTTGCCATGGCAATTTGTCTCGCTTCTGGAAGAGAAGACTGGCAGCGCCGAATCGCTTATTTTGGAGTGTTCGGCGCTCTCGGTTGGGCGTTTACCGGGCAAATGAGTTATGGGTATTTGATTGGATATACATTTTCAATGGATATTATTTCTGTAGCTTATGGATTTGCTGCTATATTTTTAAATGGATTTCTTTGGGGGGGAATAGGAGCAGGCATTCTGGCACTTGTTGTAATTTTGGAACGGAAAAAAATAGTCGAAATGATTTTTCCATTCCTGATGGTTTTTGGAGTATGGAGCCTGTTCAGTATCTATTTTCAGGTTAAATATGGAGATGTCGAGCCATCTGTATTTTATTATTTTGATACGGACTGGGTGGCAGCAGTAACAGCGCTGTTAGCTCTGCTTTTCACTATCGCCATTCAAAGAAAAATAACGCATGCAGTTTCATTCATGTTGCATATCACTATTGGATGGATTGTTGGCCTGTTATTTTTTGTTACATTGCTCGATTGGCATTTAAATCCACCACGTAGTGATAATTGGGCAGGGTTGATTGGATTGATGATTGGTCTGCTCATTTTCTTGTTCAGGCACAAATATTTTATGGCAATTTATGCTTCATTATTTGTGGCAATTTTTGGTGGAATTGGTTTCGCTGTCGGTGAGCTATTTCAGGTGGTTGGTAATACAACAGGCGTCCGTATTGACTGGTGGAAAGTGATGGAACAATTTTTTGGTCTGTTTATGGGATTGGGTGTTGGAATTGTATTTCTGAAACTAAAAAATATCGTACCTAAACTCGACGACGAAAAAGTGAAGTTTGATTGGGGGAATGTATTTGCGATCTTCTTCCTCATTGTGGGCATGACCTATGTTACTGTGGTTCACAATGTCGAAAAATGGATTGAACATGGTATTATGGCGAAAGAATTAGCAGGTATTTCTACTTACTTTTGGTTTGCAGTTGCTTATACGATATTTGCGATTATGGTGATTATTGTACTTCGAAGTTCACAATACCGAAAATTAGTTTTTTTACCGGAAACATTAAAAGGCAAAGGACAATTGCTGTTTCTTTTAGTACTCTGGTGGGCGATAATAGAAGATCAATTCAAAGCCTTTCTGCAATTCAATCATGCAACACTGATTGTTGAAGGCTCGTTTTTTATTTCGGCAGTATTAGTAACATTGTGGATTGTACTGCGTCATGTTGAATCCTTCTCAAATATTTCAGAGCAACCAGAAGATTTAAGTTCAAAAATTAAAAAAATTGGTATCATGGTGCCTTTGTCATTGATTATCTTGATTTTGGTTCTGACACCAATCGCCCGATACTCTCACTCCAAACCTTTTGGCGGCTCCCATGAACGGTTTAATAAACTGGTAAAAGCTGATGAAGAGAATCTGTCAAAGGATGCGATAATTGCAAGCGAATTTATTTATGAACAAGCGCCTTTTCCATCCTGCCATGCGTCCACAATTGAAGAAACTGAAAATGGATTAATTGCCGCCTGGTTTGGCGGCACCCATGAAAAACATGCTGATGTTGGAATATGGATTTCAAAAAATAATGGCGAGGGTTGGACTGAAGTCAAGGAAGTCGTAAATGGTGTACAAAACGAAAATTTACGTTATCCAACCTGGAATCCAGTTTTATTTCAACCGAAAGAAGGACCATTAATGTTGTTTTATAAGGTCGGTCCCAATCCCAGGGAATGGTGGGGCATGTTAACGACTTCAGAAGATGGCGGAGAAACCTGGTCGAATCCCAAAAAACTTCCTGATGGCATTTTAGGACCAATCAAAAACAAACCAATTCAGCTGCAAGATGGCACAATTTTATGCGGCTCCAGCACTGAATCAAAATCATCAGGCTGGCTGGTGTATATGGAGTGGAGTCAAGACATGGGAAGAACGTGGCAAAAATCAGATTCACTAAATGACAAGTATGATTTTTTTGCCATTCAGCCGACCATTCTTTCTTACCCTGATGGAAAATTACAAATTCTCTGTCGCAGCAGGCAAAAAAGAATTACCGAATGCTGGTCAGTAGATAATGGTAAAACGTGGTCAAAAATGGCTTTGACAACACTGCCCAATCCCAGCGCTGGAATCGATGGTGTAACATTGAATAATGGCTATCAATTATTAGTTTATAATCATACAACAAACAGCCGCAGTCCATTGAATGTAGCGATTTCCAAAGATGGCAAGAAATGGAAACCGATTATCATTCTTGAAGACCAGCCGGGTGAATATTCTTATCCTGCCGTTATTCAAACTTCCGATGGATTGGTTCATATCACTTATACCTGGAAGCGGGAAAAAATTAAACATGTTGTGGTAGATCCGTCCAAGCTTTCTTTAAAATAGAATCGTTTTATTTATCCGCGGAGATGCCGAGAGGGGAATTGTAAAGAGATACAATGCACAAACTGTCACAATTTTTATTCTAATCCTTCGCGTCTTGGCAGCGCATTCTTTTTAATAAGAAAATATCAGGAACAGTAAATGATCAAAAAACAATTTTTTTTAATACTGGTAATACTGGGCTACTTATTTACAAATTCAGTCTTTTCCAAAAATAACACTCAAAGATTAAATCACCGCCAAATCCTCGATTTCAACCAAAACTGGCTGTTTGAAAAGGATGATTGGGTTGGATTGAACAATGCCTCCCAAGAAGATTGGAATGACAACTATTGGGAGAAAATACGATTACCTCATTCCTGGAATGCTAATGATACATTTGATAATGAACAAGGTTATTACCGTGGATTTGGCTGGTACCGAAAACATTTTAAAATAGGTAAAGAACTCAAGGGACGAAAATTATATTTAAGATTTGGCGCTATTTATGTTGGAGCAGAAATCTGGGTGAATGGAAATTATTTCGGGCCATTTAACAGCGGCTACACACCGATTCAGATTGATATTACCGAATGTGTCGACATGGAAAAGGAGAATCTGATTGCAATTCGCGTCAACAATATTCACAATGACGAAATCCCACCAGGGCGCTGGCGCATGGATTATAATTGTTACGGCGGCATTTATCGGGAAGTTGAATTGATCAGTCTTTCTCCCGTGCATTTGTCGGAGAATGAACTTTTTGTTACCACACCAGTTGTGGATCAAAAATTTTCACAAATATCGGTGCAGATTGGTGTGAAAAATAATACAAATGTTCCCAGACAAACAAAGGTTGTTTGTGAATTGTTTGATGGTACAAAAAGTGTGGCAAAATTTTCTCAATCGATGCAAGTGCCTGCTGGACTCAATTTAATACTCAAAAATCTGAAATCATCAATCAAGAATACCAAACTCTGGTCTCCTGAATCTCCCTATTTATATTCGTTAAAAATCACTTTGTTCAATGATAAAAATGAAGCAATAGATGATTTAATCACAAAAGTCGGTTTCCGGGATTTTTATTTTGATTCGAACAAAGGATTTTTTCTCAATGGAAAACATTTGGAATTAAAAGGTCTCAATCGTCATCAATGTTATCCGGGGCTGGCGAATGCAGTCCCAAAAAGACTGCAAATTGAAGATGTGAAAATATTGAAGGATTTGGGCGCTAATTTTATCCGTTGCTCCCACTATCCGCAGCATCCCGATTTATTAAATGCCTGTGATGAATTGGGACTTTTGGTTTACGGCGAACTTGCTTCATGGCAACACATCGGTGGAGAGAAGTTTATTGGCATTATGGATCAAATGATGAAAGAAATGATTTGTCGTGATCGAAACCATCCTTCGATTATTTTATGGGGATTGATGAATGAAGGACGTTCAAAAAAGATGTTCGAACGAATACAAAGGACAACCAAACGCCTTGATCCGACTCGCCCGACTATTTATGCAGAAAATCACATCAAAGAAGCCATTGAGCTGGGAACAGCTTTTATACCGGATGTTTTGGGATTGAACTACAAGCTGCAAAAGTACGATGAACTTCATCAGAACTATCCCCATTTGAAATTAACAAATTCAGAGTGCACCAATCCTGATGGTTCGATTTTGGGAGATTTGGAGACAGAACTTGCTGGATTATTCAAAATCAAGAACGATCTTGACTTGATCGAATCTAGGGATTATCTCGGTGGCGCTTGTATCTGGAGTATGCATGATTATGGCACAGAATACAAACCTGTCCGACCGATTCAGAAATCCGGTGTGATAGATGTTTATCGCCGATATAAAGAAGCAGCCAATTATTTGAAAAGCAGATGGCACAAAGAGCCGTTCATTCATATTTCCGGGCATTGGACATTTCCAGATGAAGTTGGAAAAATAAAAGATGTTTATGTTTGGTCAAATTGTGATAAAGTTAAATTATTTCTGAATGGTGAGATCATTAATAAGAATACGGATGAACCAAATTTATGGCAAGTTTCCTATGAACCTGGTGAATTAAAAGCAGTGGGAAAAAAAGGCAGAAGTGAAGTGAAATATATTCTTAAAACTGCTGGAAATCCAGCAAAAATTGTTCTTTCAACCTTATCATCTGAATTAGTTGCGGATGGCTTTGATGCAATCCCTTTTGAAGCGAAGATTGTGGATCAAAACGGAGTTATCGTCCCCTTGAATAAAAAAATAGTCAGTTTTGGGATTTCCGGTCTTGGAAAGTTGATTGGGATTGGTGGGGAAACTAAAGTCAGGACGGCTAAAGGTTCGGCAATAATTTTGGTTCAATCTACTGGTAATGTTGGGACTATTTATGTAACGGCAAAAGCGGAAGGATTGAAGTTGGGGCAATTTCAAATCATTGCTAATAAATGACAAATGAATTTATGTGCCTGTATCGTTGCTGACACTGCACTCTATACAAACTCGATTATACTCGGATTTAATATTAATATGAATGACCAGTTAAAATATTAGATCAAAATAGTAATGTGATGTTTTTTAAAAGGCTTACGCCTTAATTCCAATATAGTAATGGAATTATGCCGTAAGACTTTTATAAGTTTCAAAGCAAGGCAGGATTCAAGATTTCTCAACTGGTCATTCAAATTATTAATTTTTCAGAAGTGTAGATAACAAATAAAATAATATGAAAATACAATATTTTTTAAGTCTTATTCTTTTTTTTAATATTTCCGACCTGTATTCGCAAAACAATAATTTCATCCCCCCACCCAGCTACCGCATCAAACAAAACATTGATTCAAACTGGCGATTTTTTCGGGGTGATTTCCCTGCTGAAGAGGAAACCCATCAGGTTAACCAGCTTCCCTGGGAAAAAGTAGATTTGCCCCATGATTGGACAATAAAGGGAGAATTCAAAAAAGAGCATAATACCACGCAGGGATTTTTACCGATGGAGATCGGCTGGTACAAAAAAGGCTTGAGATTGCCCGAGTGCTGGGAAAACAGAAAAGTTTTTATCATTTTTGATGGCGTTTATCGTGCAAGTGATGTTTGGATGAACTATGCTTTTATCGGTTTTCATGAATCGGGCTACACCAGTTTTATTTATGACATCACAGATTATGTTCGATTTGGTAATCGAATTCCCAACGGATTGCGCGTGCGTGTGGATGGACGAAGGCATGAGCAGGACATGTACGAAGGCAATGGCATTTACCGCCATGTTTGGTTGTTGGCGACAAATAAGCTTCATGTGGCTTATTGGGGGACTTTTGTATCTACTCCCAAAGTATCAAATTCTAATGCCAAAATCGATGTCAAAACAAAAATCAAAAATGATAACGATGTGGCAAAAAAATGCCAGCTTATCACAAAGATTGTTGATGCGAATGGGTATTTAGTTGCCGAAACAAAAACAAAGCACACAATCCCTGCAAATGAAAATTATGAATTTCTCCAAACAACTGAAATCAAAAATCCAAATTTGTGGACATTGGATAATCCTTGTTTGTACAAAGCCTATAGTATTGTCAAAGATGAAAAGGAAGTGGTCGATACATACGAAACGACTTTTGGAATTCGTAAATTTCATTTCCATGCGGATAAGGGATTTTTTCTCAATGGCGAACATATCAAACTACAGGGATTTAATGCACACTATGATTTTGCGGGCTTGGGCACAGCGATTCCCGATCGTGTCCACTGGAATTTGATCAAAGCGATGAAACATGCTGGGTTTAATTTTTACCGTTCCAGCCACAATCCTGCCACACCAGAAAGGTTAGACGTTTGCGATCAACTGGGAATGCTGGTGTGGGATGAAATTGAGCGCAAATTGGAAAGTGCGGAAATTGAACACAAACTTGTTGAAGAGACTATCATCCGAGACCGAAATCATCCCAGTGTAATTTTGTGGTCGCTGGAAAACGAATCGCCGTTGGAAAGTACGGTTTTTGGCGCCAAAATCATGAAGTCAGCCACTGAATTAGCTCACAAACTTGATCCCACTCGACCAACCACATTTGCCGCCAGTATGCCTGTCAATAAGAAAGGATATGGTGAAAATGTTGATGTGGTGAGTTATAATTATCACTGGGAACGTGCTGATTTGGATCATATAAATCTCCCACATTGGAAAATTGGACTGATCAGCGAATATTCAGCAGCCCGGGCGCGGCGTGGTGTTTACGGCATTGAACATTTTTCCGAACAGGCAGATGGTTCTTTTTATGATTTGAACAATGGCGATATTCAAACCATGTACCAAATGTGCGAACGGGTTGAAGATTATTGGGGACGCATCAAAACACGGGATTATATCGGCGGCGGTTGTCTGTGGAGCGGTGTTGATGCCTGGGGAGAAGGCAATTCCTGGCCCTTTATTTCCCGTGGTGATGGCGCATTGGATTTGTGTTTTTTTCCTAAAGATGTTTATTATTATTTTGTCAGCCAGTGGACAGAAACGCCAATGGTTCATATTTTCCCCCATTGGAACTGGCAGGGGAAAGAAGGGGAATTAATTAATGTCTGGGCCTATTCCAATTGTGATTATGTTGAATTATTTCTCAATGATCGTTCTTTGGGAAAAAAAGAAAAACCGAAAGACCAGGCGCCTTTTGATCCCAAAACAATGAAAAAGGAAGATCAGAAACTACATCCTGAACATTTGACCTGGCAGGTGCCTTATGAGCCCGGAGCACTTCGTGTTGAAGGTTTTAAAAATGGAAAACCAGTCTCTGTGAAAGAAGTGCGTACAGCAGGAAATTCACACAAGATCAAATTAAGTTATATGATGAGTGAATTTGTGGAAGACATAAATATTCCCTCATTAGTTGCTGATGGTAGAGATATTGTGGTTATCAGGGCAGCAATTTTGGATGATAAAAATAATTCTGTGCCAATGGCAGAAAACATGATAAATTTTTCTATTAAAGGAGAAGGAAAAATATTCGGCGTTGGAAACGGAAACATCGCCAGCCACGAAGCAAATCAAACAACTTTTCGCAAAGCATATAGCGGACTATGTGCGGCGATAATTCAATCAACCACTTCAGCAGGGGAGATTGTCCTACGAGCAGAATCAGATGGATTGGTTTCTGATTCGATTCTAATTAAATCAGTTATCCCCGAAGCACACTCAATTGCTGTATTTGCCAAACCGCATTCTATTTTAAAGGAGAACGGAACAAGAATGGTCACGGCTGAAATTTGGGATAAATTTGGATGTATTATTCCATCTGCGGAAAGGGAGATTACCTTTAAATTGGAAGGTGCTGGTTTGTTTGAGAATGGGAAAAATCTATTTAAGACAGTTACTGTTAAGGGAAAGGCAGTGGTAAAAATTCAATCAAGAATTCATGTAAGAAGAGTTGTCGTCAGCTTCTAGTGAAGGTTTCATTCCTGGAAAAGTTGATTTTTAATACATAAATAATTATCATAAAATTCAGAGTAGAAAAAATGAAAAAATCGCGCAGACAATTTTTAACAAGAATAACTGCTGGCGCCATGGCTTTGTTAACTGGCGCTGGTCAAGCAAAAGGTGAATTCATAAAACGTCAGTCAGCAGAAACAGGAAATTTTAAAACATCAAAAGAGATTTCCTGGAATCGATCCATCCCGATGCGGTATGATGCAGATGTGGCAATTATCGGTGGTGGTATAGCAGGCGTTTCCGCGGCTTGCGCTGCTGCCAAATCGGGTGCCAGAGTTATTTTAATTGAACGTTTTGGCGTGGTTGGTGGAAATTCCACAACAGGTGGCGTTGCCTCTTTTTGCGGTGAAACTGCTGGACAGGGTGAAGTTTTCGATATAATCATTTCGGATCTGGAGAAATTTAAGGCGGTTGCACCTTATGTGCCTTATCCCGAAGCAGATCACCGTAATTTTGATCATGAGATTTTGGCTGTGGTATTTCAGGAATTGCTGCTGCGAAGAAATGTAAAATTACTGCTGCACACCCGCTTTGTGGATGTTGTTGAGCAAGATGGAAAAATTTCAGAGTGCATAATCTGTGGTAAATCAGGTCCGGAAGCTTTGCGTGCGAAACAATTCATTGATTGCACTGGCGAAGCAGAAGTTGCACATGTTGCCAGATTCAGAACCATGAAGGGCGGCGATCAAAATGGTTTGCAATTACCCATGTCCGTGATGTGTTTTGTGCGGCATGTTGAAGAAAACGAATTGATTGAGCAGGTTCCCGAAGGTGTTTTTAAACGGTATGAAAAACGGAAGGATTTGCCTATGACAAGCATCTGGCCCAATGGTCCGCATGGCAATGCATTAAAGATCAAAGTTGCCAAATTTGATGCTACAGATACGGAAAGTCTCACCGCCGCGGAAATTTATGGACGTCGGCAAATGATGTCAGTCATTGATTATTATCAAAGAGTTGAAAAACGACCGTGGCGTTTTGATCATTGTTCTCCACAGATTGGCATTCGGGAAGGCAGAAGGATATTAGGTGATTATGTTTTGAAAGTCGAGGATTTACGTAAAACAAGAAAATTCGATGATGCGGTTGCCCGTGGTACTTATGTTTTGGATGCGCATAAACCGGATGATGATAAGCGAACTTACATTTTGAGCAAAGCAGAACGGACTGTACCACCATATCAAATCCCATTGCGAAGCTTAATCGCCAAAGATGGCAAGAATTTAATGATGGCTGGACGCTGTCTCTCGGCAGACCAGTTGGCGCTCTCTTCAGCCCGGGTTACAACGTCTTGCTCGATGATGGGACAGGCTGCTGGAATTGCAGCAGCGATGAGTGTTGAAAATAAGTGTGATCCCCGTGATCTGGATTTTTCCGAAATTCGGAAAATTGTTGAAAAGCGGGGTGCTAATCTGGATGTTTGATTAACAGATAGGATTGGCAAAACTATTTGGGCAAAATTATTTTAAAAGTAAACTTAATTATTCAGTCATGGTTTATTGCCAACATTCGCCTTGCCGTGAACGACAAGGCTAAAAGATGAAAGGACACTAAAGTATCCTGATGCACTGAAAAAATAGTGCGCTTTGGCGCACTTCCACCTTTTAGCCTGGCGGTTTACCGTCTTTTACCCTTGAACAAGGTTTGGATTTTTCAGGGCTTGAAGCAAAACTTGATCAAATTGCCCCAAATCAAAATATTTTTTGTGCGTTTAAAATTAAAGCGGATTTTGACAGCATGAAAACTCGCAGTGTGCCCGCCCAGAAAAAACCTTATCCGCCGCTTTCGCAAGTAACAAAAAATCAACCCGAATTCAATTATAAAAATGTTTCTGGTATTATTGTCGGATTCAGGTGTCCACCCTATGTGAAAGGGATTAATGTACCCGGATATCATCTGCATTTTATCAGTGATGATTTCACCAAAGGTGGTCATATTCTTGATTTTAAAATTAAAAGCGGAAAATGCGAAATAGATCTTTGTGATAAATTTTTTTTGATTCTTCCCAAAGATGTAACAGATTTCGAAAATGTTGATTTGTCAAAAGACCGGAGTGAGGAATTGATGGATGTAGAGAGATAATCAAAGGAATAGTGAATGGTAAATAGGGATTAGAAAATAGAATAGTGCAACCGTTTACGTGGCAAACAAAGAATGATTAAGTTTATGTAATTGGAGATAAAAATTATACCCAACGGATGAGCTGCCAACGGATTTTGGCTGCTGAATAATTTAGACTTTTTCAATAATGGTTCAAACAGAAAATAATAGTACAAAACTGAAATCAAACCTGACATTCTGGTAATTTTTAAGGCTTGTAAAAAACTCAAATTGGCATCCGTTGGCTGCTCATCCGTTGGTATTTTTCAGATTTATCCTCACTGACAACTGATGAAAGATTGCAGAATAGTATCTATATCAAATTAGGAGGGAAAGTATGGATTTAGAAGATTACCTTAAGGATAAAAAAGATCTCAATCCCGAAGAATTTCAGTATATGCTGGAACTTGCACAGTCCAGCGGACGCAGCGCATTTGTAACATTTGTAGATGATCCGAATACTCCTGAAGCACAAGCGATAAAAGAATATATCGATAGTCATCATCTGTTACCGAAGAACTATAAGGAAACACCAGTAGAAGTAATTGAAGAAAAAGGAAAAAAGCTTTTAGACCGTTCTACAACGATTGCTGAAAAGAAAGAAATTATTATGTTATTGGCGCATTTGGGTGTATACGAGTCATACAAATATGTGAAAGCCTACAAAGAGAATCCAGATCCCGAATTAGAAATATGGGCCAATATGGCTTTTGATGAATGCAAAACATTTTCTCAAAAGTGGTTTTCGCAACAAGAACCAATGATGTTTAATTTTTTCAGCAAAATCGGTCGTAATGATAAATGCTTGTGTGGTAGTGGGAAAAAGTTTAAAAAGTGTTGTGGTAGTAAGCTGTAGCCCAATGCCAATAACTTAATCAAAAAGGTAAATATTTTCATTCACAATTCTCAATTGGTCGTTCACAATTCTCAATTATTATGTAGTAATATGTTAATTTTAATTGTGAATTGAGAATCGATAATTGTCAATGATACCTATTAAATTTCTTTAAATTTAATGGCATTGACCTATAGTCTGGCTACATTTCTCTGTTAATTATTCACGCTAACTGAAAGGAAAAATAATGAAAAGACTGTTTACTTTAACGATTTCAATTATGTTGATATTAACTAACATGTCAATTGGAAAAAATATCGAATTAAAAGCCAACGCTGCAGTTGTTGATTTAACACCACCTTTGGAAATGAAATTTTCATTAGGCGGTTATGGTGCACGGATGAGTAAACCGGCGGAAGGAATTCATGATCGCATTTGGTCAAAGGCGTTGGTCTTAAATGATGGCGAAAAGAAATTTGCTTTGGTTACCATGGACATCCTTGGTTTGCCGCCAAATGTGAAACCTGCTGTGATAGAAAAATTAGCTGAAAGCGGTTGGTTGTTGGAGAATGTACTTTTATTGTCCAGCCATTCTCATGCCAGTTTGGATATGTCGGCGCTGAATGATAAAAATATGCTTAATATTCCGCAGATTGGTATTTATCAACCAGAACTGCTCGAATTTGTTGTGAACAAATTGGTCCAAGTTATTAAACTTGCTGATTCTGAATTGAAGCCGGTATCAGTCGGAACAGAGAAAGCAACTGTTGAAGGATTGAACCGCAATCGGAGGGGGGAGAAGGTATCTGATAAAGATTTGACCGTTACGAGAATTGATTTAAAGAGTGGTAAACCTTTGGTTGCTCTGATGAATTGGACTGCGCACCCAACAATCATGGATGATGATGATATGTGGCTTTCTGGTGGCTGGCCTGGGTATCTTCAGCGTGAATTGGAAGCATGGATTGGGGATGGGATTATTGCTATGTATTACAATGGCGCTCAAGGGGATCAATCTCCTGTACGGCCAAAAGGTGGGAGCCATTATGAGCAGGCTGAACGTTATGGCAGATTAATGGCAAAAAAAGTTTACCAGGTTTATGAAAAGATAAATCCAAAAACAGAGTCAATATTTAAATACAATTACCAGGAAATTGCTTTGCCCAAACGTGTCGCTCACCCTCTTTTTAAAGCAACAGGTGGTGCGGAGTATAATATAACTGACGAAGCAATGCAAATGATTTTGGGAGTAATGTGCCCCGATAAATCCATGAGTAGTGCTTTGCGTCTTGGCGATCTGATGATTGTCGGAGCACCAGGCGAATTGGCCTGCCACTTAGGATTAAAAGTAAAACAGAAAATGTCCGCTTCCGGTATTAAATGTCCCACCATTGGTGGTTTTGCTAATGAGTGGATCAGTTATATTTTGAGCTCTGAGCAATATGAAAAGGGAGGGTATGAAGCGAGTGTTAGTTTTTATGGACCTGAATTGGGGAAGACGATTGTAGAAGAGATGATTGAGGTAGCAACACCGTTGGCAGAGTGAGCAAATTTACCTTTACATTTGATAAACTTTGTGCATTCAGTAATATTTAGTTATGGATTATGTTTTAAATTTTTCTTGCAAATTTGTTGTAAAAAGTTTAAATTAAAGATATTGATGATAAAACGAAACAAAGATGATTTTTCCAATATTGTGACGGTGAGAAAATCAATATTCGGTAATTAAAATGAAATTTACTCAATGTCCCCTTTGTGAATCGCCAATGATACAGAAAAAGAAAGGGAAATATAATTTCGAAATCAAGGGCAAAATTGCGCCAAGCCCCATTGTTGAATATTGGGAGTGCCCAAGTTGCAGCGAAGCCTTCTTTGATAAAAAAGCAAGTAAAAAAATTGATGAAGTAATGCTTGCGGATAAGAAACGTAAACTAGAAAAAGTTGCTTAATAAAAAAGTAAAAATCAAGGGACAAGTCTTGCAAATAAAGCGGGATAAAATATTCATTTGTGTTGCAATCCCTTACAGGTCATTCATGTAAAATGGAATTATTTTAGGATAATTTAATGAAAATTCAAACATTAACTTCCGAATTAAGTAAAAAATTGGGAGTTGGAGAATCAGAGCTTATATATAAAGGTCTTTTGGCATTAATTCAAAAAGAAATACGAAAGGCTGAACATGAAATTGTAGCTCTACGCGAGCGATATGATGTGTTTTCAGAAACCGAACTTTATGATTCCATTAAAAATGGTGAAATCGTTGAGCATCCAGCATGGGAAGATTACATCATTTGGAAAAATAAAAAAACGCACATCAAAAATTTACAACAAATGGTTTCGGAATAAGCAATGTTAGATCTGTACCAACGAATTGCTGATATTGCGCAAAAGTCATTTAATGATGTCGTTAATAGTGCTGATTTTTTAGGAGGAACGCCGGCAAATCCCGATAAAGTACGTATCTTAATAAAGGATGGCTCTTTTTTAGATATTTGGCTTTCAGAAGAAGGAGATTATTCGTATCATTGGGAACGACGACGACAGAGTGGAGAGATTTTTCGTTGGGATAATGCTCCTCATCATCCTCAAATTAATACCTATCCGGATCACTTTCATAAATACACTGAGCGAAATGTTGTTTCAAGTAAATTGAGTTCAAATTTTGATCTTGCCGTACCAGAAGTGCTTGAATTTATCCGGGAATATTTAAGCAAGAACAAATGACATGAACCTTCCGGAAGATTAATTTACAAAAAACCCACTCAAATATTTTATCAATTCTTATTACTAAATTAATAGAAGCATTCAGCATTTTATGCCTTTTACCTCTATTAAATTATATCAGCTAATAAATAGGAAAAAGTATGAAATTAAAATTTTTCGTTTTATCACTGTTTTTACTCTTCATTAAAAATATCTCTGCTGCAGGAGATAAACCATTTTTCAAAGAACAAATGGTACATCAGGAAAATGCAGGATTAAAATTTTCCCACGGTTCAACCATCGTTGAGTTAACCGATGGTACACTTTTTTGCACCTGGTATGCTGGCTCCCGTGAAAAAGGTGATGATGTAGCCATTGTTGGCAGCTGGCTCAAAAAAGGTTCTAAAACCTGGTCCAAAGCAGAGGTGATTATTGATATGCCTGGTAAATCAGAAGGGAATCCTGTTTTATTTTTGGACAGGAAAGGACTATTGTGGCTTTTCTATCAAACCATGTATGGGAGTGGCGAAGGGAGAACAAAACCGGGCACCGGCTGGACCACTTGCAAGGTAAAAGCGATAACGAGTAAAAATGGTGGAAGGACTTGGTCTAAAGAACGTATTTTGATTGATGAATTTGGCTATTTAACCAGGAACAAACCGCTACAATTGGACAACGGCAGTATTTTGCTGCCAATACATGATGAGCGTAATTGGTCTTCTCGAATACTTATTTCCAAAAATGACGGGGTAACATGGGAAATGTCAGAACCTATTGATTGCGGATTAGGCTTTCATGATGGGAATATCGAGCCGGCTCTGCTTGAAAAGAAAGACGGCAGCATACTCTGTTATATGAGAACCGGCTTTAAAAATTTTAAGACCTGGAAAAGCATTTCAACTGATGGTGGCTATCATTGGAGTCAGCCTGTGGAAATAGAAGTCCCCAATACAAATGCGGCGCTTGACCTGCTGCGACTTTCAAGCGGCAATGTAGTTTTGGCTCTAAATCCCATTCCTGGCGGAGATCGAAGGAAGTTAAGTCTCTGGCTATCCACAGATGATGCTGAATCATGGACAATTAATAGAACAATCTCTTTTGAATCCAAATATAGCTCATACCCCGCTTTAATTCAAACTAAAGATGGTTTGATCCAATTGACGTGCAGCCGTCCCAACGGTGGCATTAAACATTTTACAATCAATGAAGATTGGATATTTCAGGATGCGCTAATTTCAAAAGAATATAAATTACCCAATGTTGTACCAGCGTTGGATTATGATGATGACGTTGGTTTATTGTCTAACTCCAGTGAATACTATCCGGTGAAAGATGAACCATTTATTGAACACGTACGAGGAAAGATTTCTGCTGATGAAGAAAAAGAAATTTTAAATTTGTTTGATAGAAAAGAGCAAATTCCAAAAATCAAATTTGTGCCAAAAATTTCATCTGACCAAGTAACTTCAATGGCAAAGAAAGATGGAACAACCTGGATTGGTACACAAAAGGGTTTGTATGTTGTTCAACCCAAATCTAAAAAAGCATTTCTCCATGAAAACTATGGTGTTGATGGTCCGTTGGCTACTCGAATTACAGATTTAGCTGTCGATTCAAAGGGCGTGCTGTGGGTTGGCACTCCGTTGGGATTGAGCTTGTTAAAACCAGACGGTTCATGGCATTCAATACAGGGGAAAGATGGACTGCCAGTTGAAGACATCACTTCGTTGGCAGTTGATAAGGAAAATAGCATGTGGATCGGAACTACAAAAGGGGCGATATTGTATTGTCCGTACAAAAAAGGACGACAGTGGTTTTACCGGGCAGGTAAACGGTATTTGGAATATGATGAAATAGTTGATATTGTAATATCTCCGGAGGGTATGGCGGTTTATTTTAAAACAAAGGCAGGATTGAGCCGGTTGGACGGGATTCAGCGCACTTTAAATCAAAAAGCTGATATTATTGAAGATCGCGTGAATAAATGGCATCGACGACTTGGACTTGTTGCTGCTTGTATGTTGAATGATGCAGAGAATCCAACATCTCACACAATTGGTGATAATGACAATGATGGATTGTGGACATCATATCATGTGGTTGCAATGTCTCTGGCTTATGGAGCGACTGGTAATGAAGCATACAAAGAATCTGCCAGGAAGGGGATGCACGCGCTTGTGATGTTGCAGAATGCCTCGGGAATTCCCGGGCTTGTTGCCAGAAGTGTGGTGACTTTAGAAGAAGGCAATAATAAGAGTGCTCAATGGCGAAAAACACCGGACGGCAAAATGTACTGGAAAAGTGATACGTCGAGCGATGAAATTGATGGTCATTTTTTTGCCTTTTATGTTTACTGGCAGCATATTGCCAGATTTGATCCGGTTGACTATGATTTGATTCAGAAACAGATACGGACAGTGATAGATTATATTGTTGATAATAATTACATGCTGATTGATTGGGATGGTGAACGCACACGGTGGGGATTTTGGAATCCGGAGAATCTGAACGATAGTGCTGAGCACTACATTGAAAACGGTTTAAATGCAGCACAAATATTATCTTTTTTAAAAGTTGCATTTCATATAACAGAAAATCAAAAGTACAAAGAGCATTATGAATACCTCATTAGTGAGCATGGTTACCTGGGAAATGTTTTGTTAGAGAAAAAAGTATTTCCCGATGAAAACAACCATTCTGACAATCAATTAGGATTTTGTGCGCTCTATCCTTTGATTCAATTGGAACACGATCCCAAAGCAAGAAATGCTCTTCAGCGTGCTGTGCGGCGACATTATAAAACACTCTGGAAAGATGGATCGAGTTTTTTCTATTTTGCAGCTGCGACAATTGATCCCGATTTTGTGGATATAAAGGGTGCCGTTACCAACTTACGACAAATTCCCACAGACAGACGGCAGTGGCGCATGACAAACAGTCACAGGACTGATATCAAATGGCATCCACGGTCGAGCCGGTTTGGCAGGCCGCAGTTACTTCATGTTCTACCCGCAGATGAACGAAATTGGGCAAAATGGAATAGCAATCCCTATTATCCCGATGGCGGCGGTGACGGACGATTTGAGGATGATGGCGCATCCTGGTTGTTAGCATACTGGATGGGCAGGTACCACGGTTTTATTTCGGAATAAATATTTTTGGAAAAAGGGTAAATTGAAATGGAGAAATTAAAACCCAAAATAGGCATCCTTTTTATTACATCTGGCTGGTTCAGAGAAGTTGGTCTGCAAACTTCTGCTTCTCCGTTATCTGATGAAGTACAAAAGATTGCAAGTGAAATAATTGGAAACTTGCCAGCCTTCTGTGAGCCAATTTATAATGGTGTAATTTATTCTACTGAAGATGCTGAAATCGCGGCTCAAAAGATTAATCAGGCAAATGTGGACGGCTTAATTATTTCTCCCTTGATGTGGTGCGAAGACCAGATTTTATTAGCTGCTTTAAAAAATCTGCCTGAGTTACCAATTTTAATCTGCACTTTCTTTCCCTATGAATCACTTCCTGATTATTTGGATTTTCCGACTATGTTAAAAGGTTCCGGTTCTGTTGGTACATTGCAGATGAGCGGTTTACTAAAACGAGAAGAATATAATTACAAATCAGTTGCTGGATATTACCGCGATGAAAACCTATTTGCAGAAATACAAAGCCATTGTTTATCATTCGGAATAAAACAGTTATTGAAAAAGACAAGATGCGGAATTTTACCATTCCCCTGCGACCAGATGTCCACAACTTTTGTTGATGATTTTAACATTCGAAAATTGTATGGTGTGGAATTAAAATACCTGGAATTGCAGCGATTCAAGAAAGAAGCGGAAAAAGTTACGACAAATGAAATTGAGAATTTCATCAGTATAACAAAAGGGAAGTGTATTGAAATCGAAGTTGATCAAAAGAACTTAAATGAAGGCGCCAAATATGCTTTAGCGATGGAAAAGGTTGTACTCCAGGAACAGTTGAATATTCTTGCCATGAATGATGTATGTAATGAGATGCACGATTGCTTTGGATTGCGCCCCAGTCTGACAAATCCCCAATTATCCGAATCAGGTCTTGTTGTTTCCATGGAGGCAGATGTCGCGGCTGGAATTGGAATGTTTATTATGCGCCAATTAACAGGTGAAACTCCATTTTATACCGAACCTTTGACTGCTGATTGGGAAAAAAATGCAATTCTACTCGGTCATGCCGGATATCATGATAGCTCTAATTGCGATGAAAAATATTCGGTTAAAATTATCCCTGACGCAGAATATAAGAATTCCGATCCTTTTACAGGTGCCTGCACCTATTTCAAGTACAAACCAGGACCTGTCACGGTTGTTAATTCTGTTTATAACGGGAAGAGACTTCAATTCATTGCATTTGAAGGGAATTCACTTCCGGGTCCTCCTGTGTTAGAAGGTAATTGCCATCTTTTGTGTGAAACCAATATTCCCTTAAAAACATTTTATGAACAAGTGATTCAAACTGGAGTCAGTCAACATTGGATAGTTATTGGTGGGAGCCATCTTAAGGAATTAGCAATTCTTTGTTCCTGGTTAAATATAGATTATTTGAATCTTCATCAGTGTCAGAATTCTTATTAAGGAGATGCGATGAAAAACAAGATTCAAATTTTAACATTTGAATGAACAAATTTACATTAAATAACATCGTTTTGTTAAATAAGGAATAAATCAACAAGACTGTATCTTACTCTTATACAAATTCTGAATTCAATATTCAACGGAGATTACGTAGGGTGGATTCGCCGTAAAATAATCAGAAAGGAAAGTTATATTATGAAAATAAGTAAGCGAAACTTTTTTCTCATTGTTTTGCTGTTTTGGATTTTAAACAATCAGCTATTTGGATCTTCACTGTTAAAAGAAACCGTAATGGTGTCAATGCGTGATGGTGTCAAACTATCTACAGATATTTACCGACCCAATGATTCAGACCAACATCCGGTAATTTTGTATCGCACGCCCTACAATAAGGACGGGGATAATTTAGGAGCTTCCGCAATTCAACTGGTAAATTTTCGGGGGTTTGTGTACGTAGCGCAAGATTGCCGGGGACGTTTTGCGTCGCAGGGCAATGATTCGGTTTTCGTGACCGATGGCTGGGGAGCGCTTCAGGACGGATATGATACCATTGAGTGGATCACCCAGCAAAACTGGTGCGATGGAAAAGTGGGTATGTTTGGTGGTTCGGCAACCGGCATTACCAGCTATCGTGCAGCAGGAGCAGCACATCCGAATTTGGAAGCCGTTGTTGCTGTTGTTGCGCCGTCGGATTTTTATCATGAAGTTGTATTCCCGGGCGGTGAATTTCGCAAAGCGATTGTTGAGAACTGGATCCACGGACAGGGGTCTGATTACATGATTGATTACTTTTTGCAATATCCCTATTACAATAGCTTGTGGGAAGAAATGAATCTCCACACGCCTCTTAATAATATTACTGCTGCAATTTATCATATCGGTGGCTGGTACGATTGTTTTTCAGAAGGGCCTGTAGCAGCTTTTAACGCTTTAAGACTTTTGCCACAAGCAGGCCCGCAAAAATTAATTATGGGACCATGGACACATGGAACAACCGGATCAGATGAGATAGTTGGTGAACTGGATTATCCCGATGCTTCAGTTGATGGACAAACGATCATTTTGTCCTGGCTTGATCATTGGGTGGCTGGAAATGAGAACGGAATTATGGATGCAGCGGAAGTTCAGTATTACCTAATGGGTGATCCGGATAAAACCAGTGAAGCAGGATGCCAGTGGATAGAAACGGATAAATGGCCACCTGAAAATACCAAAGCGCTAGCTTTATTTTTGAACAACGATGGTTTGTTAAATTCAAATTTGCCAGAGAGTGACGGAGAACTTTCCTTTAATTATGATCCAAATAATCCGCTACCAACGCATGGTGGAAATAATCTGACGATTGATGCCGGGCCTTATGATCAAGGGTATCTCGGCGACAGGGAAGATATTTTGGAATTTGAATCGGATGTACTGGATAAACCCGTACGGATTGAAGGTATTGTAAAAGGACACCTTTATATTTCCAGTAATTGTCCGGATACTGATTTTACGCTAAAATTGGTTGACGTTTATCCTGATGGGCGAGAAATGTTGGTGACCGATGGCATCGCCAGAACCCGTTTTCGAGTGGGAGAGACTGAAAGTGATATGTCTTTTTTGACTCCCGGTGAAATTGTTCAGTTGACCATTGAACTCCCACCAACAGCAATCGTTTTTAACAGTGGACATCGAATGAAGGTGTGTATTTCATCAAGTAATTATCCACGTTACGAAATAAATCCAAATACGGCAAACGAATTGTACGATTTGTCGGAAAAACAAATTGCTATCAATACAGTTTATTGCAACATGAGCTATCCATCAAATGTGATATTCCCAACAGCTAATAATCCATCGCATGTAGTAAGTCGAACAACGTCTGATATTTCTTATGAATTATTCGCTAATTATCCCAATCCGTTTAACAATACCACACAAATAATATACAAATTAGCCAGATTTGGTAAAGCTAAACTTTCAATATATAATTTGCAGGGGCAAATGGTTCGTACAATGGTAGATGAAATGAAGGGGCAGGGAATTTACACAACATTTTGGGATGGACGGAATGAAAATGGTTTGACCGTCGCTGGTGGGGTATATATTTATCAGCTTCAGTTTGAAAATGAGACAGTGGCGAAAAAGCTTTTGTTGATGAAATAGATGGTCGTGAAATAATTTGGAAGCATAACGAACTAATAAGATAAAGAGATTAAATATGAAAAAAACAGTCATTCTATTATCAATCGTTTTATTATTTGGACTTAAATTACAAAGTTTGAATTCTTATGAAAAAAAATCAATTCAAAACAATGAACTTAATAAAAATGATAAAAAATATCCCATTGGATTACCTGGTATCAGGTTAACGTATCGCCATACAACAACTGAAAAACTTCCAGGGATGGTTGTAAGGAAAGTTGAGTTAACAGTGGGCGAGATTGAACAAAAAGAAAATGTGTTTTATCAATGGCTTCATTTTTTTGCCACAAAAGAAAATGGTGAATTTTTTAATATCTGGTTTCTTTGTTCGGAATATCCGTCAAAATCCGTAAAAAATGCACAAGCGAATATCAAACGCTATATTTTACAAACAGGTGCATCAAAGCCAGTTGAATTCAAATATCATAAGTCTAAAACTGCCATTTTACCAACTATGGGCGCCTGGGAATCTCTTCTGCCGAGATCAGTCGATCAAAACAATCCCGTCCGAAACAAATCCAAAAAAGTTTGGTATCTGGGTCATGAATATCGTTTGGTCAAACAAGAAAAAAATGGAAGTATAATCCTTCCCGAAGAGCCACACACTATTTACCTCTCACCAGATTTATTAACCGGAGTACCGCACAACACAAGACAAAAGGATGAGACACGCCGTTATGATGAATCTGACTATGAGTATATCAAATTGACAAAAGAGAATTATGCAGAAATGATCGAGGCTGGATTAAATTGCTTCCGTGTTGATGCTGAACAAGTAAAATGGATTGAAAATGTCAATGTCTATTATTGGGGGATTGGCGGTGAAGATATAAATTATCCGGAGACTCTTTATAAATCAAATTATATCGGGCCGACATTATTTTTTGATGAACCAATGGTGAGGACCAGGGATCATGTTGTTAAGCCTAAACTCAGACAGAATCCTTCATTGCGAAAAACGCTCACGCCTCAAAAAGTATTAGAGGACTTCAAAAAACTATTTCACGAGACAAAGTATGAACATTCACCGAACGCATTGTTGAAAGGATTATCAAAACGAAAAGATGTGGATATCGGTAATATGAATTTTCTTCAACAAAACATGTACACCTGGGAGACGATGGTTAGCTCTGCACTGTATCAATTATCTGAAGGTGATGGAGAGCCTCCGTTTGCAATGGTTTTCGAACCACCTGGGCGATTTGGAACACGGAGAGTGCTGCCTGAACTGAATATGTGTTTCGACTGTCAGATTCCTGCTGACAATCCTAAAAATCTGATCAGCATGATTTATGGTTTTTTGCGAGGCGCAGCCAGAATCATCGGGAAAGAATGGGGGGTAAGTATTTACGGCGCAGTTGACCGATCGGATACTTTTTGGTTTTTAACCCATGCTTACGATCTTGGCGCCAGTGTTTTCTTTTATTGGGATACTTACCAGCTTGCATGTGTTCCTTATAATGAGTATCTTGCAATGACAAAACATTTGCGAGCCCATGAAAAGAATTTTCCAAATCGTGACTTGGAAAAGCTGAAGAAAGCAGCAGAAATTGCCATACTGTTACCACCAGGTTATAACCTGGGACATGTTCACATGGGAAGAGGAAATTTTTGGGCAATTCCTGAACTGAATCTTGAGCGTTGCAACAAACATGGTGTTACATACAGACAGGTGATGAGTAACTTCTACACAGAAATCGAGCGCTGCCTGCGACTCGGGGTGGCATTCGACTTGTTCTGGAATCTTGATGATTTGAATCTGGAAGGTTATCGAGAGATTGTTACGGTCAGAGAAGATGGTAAAGTTAAAGTTGTCAAAAATGGTAAACATGAACTGCTGGAATCAGCACGTACACCGGAACGACCAGATGGCGTCGCTCCAAAACTTTCTGTGAAAATACTTCCTACCAACAAAAAGGCACCGTTTACTGTAATCGCACAGGCAAAAGTGATTAAAGGTTCAGCGCCTATTTTTTATACTCCTGGTGCTGATAAAAAAGGCGTTTATAATAATCAATATGTACTGTGGGAATTGTTTGGGCCCAATGAGGAAGATTACTCAAATCTGTGGACTGAATCATGGCATGTTGATATTGTCGAAAAAGAAAGTTATGTTGATGTGACAATAAAATTCTCTGTTAGTAAGCCGGGAGATTATCGTTTGCGTGTTTCGACATCGGATATGGCGGGTAGAAGTATTGTAGTGTGGAAAAATATTCACATTTCTAAATCTAATTAGTGATTAATCAGAAGCTACCTAAATTTAAAAGAACGTCTATCATTGCGAGCGACGATGGAGCGAAGTTTTTAATGCCCGAAGGGTGCAATCTCCTGAATATTAAGCACTTTTTAATGGGATTGTTTCGTCTCCGCCAACTGGCGGATCCTCGCAATGACAGAACCTCCATAAAATAAAGCTTTTCGTTCAGACACCAATTAGAAAAATAAAAGAAAAATAGATACAAGTTTTTTTGTTCTCTTCTATTTTTTATTCACTAACCCGCATTATTCATTAGATTTTTAAAGGTAGCGGGATAACCTGAATTATTAACAAATTAAGGAGTAAATGAAAAAAATTCAGTTTTAAAGTTCACTTTTACATAACTATATGTAATTTTAAAAATTATCCACTTTCAAATATTTGTTTGTGAATAATTCAGGCTAAACAAAATTATAAAAAACTAAACATATAAATCACTTAAATCAACTAACATAATTTACAAGGAGATACAGGTTTATGGAAACTCAATTTTACCTCGTGGACAAACTTATTTTAATTGTCTATTTTATCGGAATCGTAATGTTGGGTATGTATTTTCGGAAGAAAAGCGATACGCCAATGGGATTTATGATCGCTTCTGGAAAAATACCCAGTT
>JADHVV010000120.1 GCA_016783825.1 Candidatus Zhuqueibacterota bacterium
AATTCCCTGCTCAATTCAATGGAGTACTTTTCACTATCAGTTGTCAGGTAAGTTTTCATTCCGGTTTTTGAGGCGATCATATCATTGAAGGGATCGTTGCCAACCATCAAACAGTTTTCCGGTTTTATGCTGATTTTGGAGCAGATTTCCAGGTAGTAGTTCAAGTGTGGTTTACAATAGGTTGAATTTTCAGCGCTGGTGATCAAGTCAAAAGAGAATTCATTCAAACCAGCCCAATTTAAACGCATGCGCTGCACATTCTCCGGAAACATGGGATTGGACGCAATAGCAATTTTTAATCCTCTTTTTTTGATGTCAGAAATAACATCAACAGTCCCCTCCACCTGAGTCGCTAAATATTTGAACTGGTCAAACTCGGTAGCATAAAAATTTTCAAATCGCTGCCACAATTCTTTCTTATCAACTGCTAATCCATTGGTGAAATCATTGATGAAAAATTCTGCATTTGTTAGCTTACCATCATTGTTTGTCATCACTTGCGTTGAACGAATGAGCTTTTGAATAAAATCCTGGGGCGACATTAAATCCTGGAAAGCAGGGTAGAGTTTTTTTGAATATGCTTCAAAGAATTTTCTTTCATCAAACAGAATCAAAGTGTTGTCGATATCGAAAAGTATTGCTTCGATGTTCACAATTTTCTCCATATTATCTGAATTAAGGTCAAGGTCAATACTCTTCGAGCACAGGGATCGAGATTAAGAAAAAAATATATCCACTCAATATTCAATGGCAATGAGAACTCCTTGCAAAGAATGTCATTCCTGCGAATGCGACCGAAGGAAGTGCCAGTGGTACAGGAATCTCCAGTGTACAAGGGAGATTCCTGAACTACGCTTCGCTCCGTCAGGGGTGACAGCGCTTTATTACTCTTCTTTATTGAGTGGCTACAAAAAAATTATACTGATATTTTTCTTGCCCTTGATCCCTGTGCTCGAAGAGTATCGATCTTGATCTTTTCCCCCAGGCTTATTCATGTTAGGCATAGTAAAGCTAAATCTGAAATCGACAATCCACAATCGGAAATCAATCCACATTCTTGGTATAAATCTCAAACTTCGGTGGATTGTGTAAATATTTTTTAACAGCACAAAGATCAGCGCTCCTGATGACAGCGCTTTTGTATTGCCCCGGGAAATCTGAAGGAACTTGAATCTCCAATTCGATTGTTCCGATACCTCTTCCTGAAGCATCCGGAACAATTTTTTGGACAATTTTTATATTATCAGTTAGGATGCCTCTTTGCTGACAAAAGCTTAACACATAAATCCCGGCACATGTTCCGATCGACGCTAAAAAATAATCAAATGGCGCCGGCGCTGAATTATCACCACCGCCGTGAACTGGCTGATCAGTATTAATTGTGAATCCTTTAAAATTTGCATCTACTTTTTTCCCACCAGGGAAAGTGATTTCCATATCCATTGTTTCTTCCTTTATTGTTTTATAATTATTTGAATAAAATTTTTACAAACATGAAACAAAATATCATTGTTTTCAGTCTAAACGAGTAAAAGAAATTTATTGATGAATTACTACTCCGCTTATTTTGTTTGATTCAAAAAATAGTAAAAGGGTTCAGATTAATTAATCGAATTTTATAGCTTTCAAGAGACTAATAAAATTTTCTCTACCGGACACTTTTTAAATTATGTAGGAACGGGCTGTCATTCCCGCATGTTTTTAGCGGGAATCTCCTAAAATTACGCAAAGTGGATGCCCGATAGAAGCATTCGGGCATGACATTGAACCTAAAAATGACATTTTATAAAAAGTGTCCGGTAGCAAGATAAAATTTACCCAAATAAAAAAAAACGGCAAAATAATTACAGATAAAATAATTCTGTCAACAATTATTTTGTTATCTAAAACGGAAAAATTAAATGATTAAAAAATATAAAACAATTATTATTTTACTGATGATCACTCACATTGTATTTGCCCAACAACCTGATTCTGTAAAAACAAAACAGGATTCAACAAAAATAAAAAAGAGTCAATCTCAATCATTAGTAATCAAGAAGAAAACAACGCTAAAGCAACCCACTATGCCCCAGTTACCGACTTTGAGTGAAAAAAATCATACAATACATTTTGATATCAGAAGTCAATATTTAAAAAAGCACCCCGAAGAGGCAACCAATTGGGATGCCATGAATAGACCCGGCAGCTATAAATACGAGATGCCAAATCGGGAAATGGTAATCAAACCCACAATGCCTTTAACGCCACTGGAAGTCCCGGATAAACCATTTTATAATCCGTTGCCTTTAAGGGACTACGTTATCCCAACCCGAAATGAACTTGATATTTTAGAAATACTCTGGGCAAAAGAAAACGTAATGGATACGACGATCTATTCCTGCCTGGATACATTGATGAATGTTACATTTATGGATTTGAACAGGCTAATGGCTGGAATGTCAAAAAAAAGCTTGGTCAGCAGAAGAATTGTTTCACCCAGAAATGAATTTAACCTGTTTGGCGTATTAATTGAAATGAGTCCCACAAATCGACGCAACCGAATTTATGAATATCGCAGTAATGTGGATCGTGATTTGATGAGAACATTTGTGGATGCCAATGCTTACTTATTTTCCGAAGATTCATCAATTGTTAATTTGAAACAATTGAGAGCAGCGAGGAAAGATAGTGGTTTGTTGAGGGATTTGAATGTTAAATTAAATCAACCCCGGGATTAATTGTTTTCCTTATGGAAGATTTTTCGTTTAAAAATTCCAAGCGCCAAAACATTAAAATTCCAAATACAAAATTTGATAATAGTTCAGCACCCTGAACCAATGTTGTCATTCCGGCATTCCGCTTCGCTTCAGCCGGAATGACAGGTGAACTATTACAAAATTTATAAGTTTGGAATTTTTTCAAAATCACTTAAATGAATAGAATCAAAAGTAAGTCAACTAACAGCTATTCACTCATACCTCAAGCTCTCCACCGGATCCAACTTTGCCGCCTTCCTCGCAGGGAAAACACCCGCAATAATCCCAATCGCTCCTAAAATAAAACTAACGGTTATCAAAACGGCTGTGGATATTTGCGGTGATCCAAGATAAGCCAGGCTCTCATTGTCCGCAGGAATGGCTTTTGTTACCAAAAAAATGATTGCGACTGAAATAAGCACGCCTAACCCACCACCCAAAATGGCTATCAAAGATGATTCAAAAACGAACTGGGCAATGATGTGTTTACTTTTGGCGCCAATGGCGATTTTAATCCCAATCTCCCTGGTTCGTTCTTTTACAACAACGTACATTATATTAGCGACACCAACGCCGGCTACAAGAAGCGTGAGCGCGCCAATAACGCCGAGAAAAATTTCAATGCCGGTAAAAATTTTACTCATTTCCTGGATATTGCTAACAAAATCCCACATACCCAACGCGTTATCATCATCCGCATCAAAACGATGTTTCCTGCCAAGAACCCTGTAGATTTCTGATTGTATTAACTCATTGTCTGTGATTTTATTTGGACGCACGGTTATCATTCTTAAATATCGATGCGAGTAAATTGACTCAAAAGTAAAAAAAGGAATGATCGCCCGGCGATTGTCGGGGCCATTACTCATTCCCATCTGCGTTTTTTTCTGCATCACACCGACAACTTTGAAAGGCACGCCATCCATTAAAAGCATTTTGCCAATGGGATCTTTTTTCCCAAATAATTCTGTGGTGATTTCAGAGCCGAGAAAAATGGAACGTCGTTTATTTTGTTGATCAAGCTCATTAAGAAATCTGCCGCCGGCTTTGGGGTACATTGTGCGCAGAAATTCAAAATTTGTGTAAACACCTTCACAGTACGTTGAAGCTTTTTTGTCTTTGTATTTTAATCGAACTCCCCATCTGCCGTAACTGGGCGCTACTTCCTGGATTTGAGGAATACTTTGCGCTAAAACGTTTGCATCTTCAGTTGTAAATCTTATCCGCCTGCCTTCCGGCAATCCCTGGTATTTTATACTTGTCTGACCGCCAAAAACGCGAATGATCTGGTTGCCGGCGTTTGTAATATTAGCAACAATTCGATATTTGAATCCTCTTCCAAAAGCCATCAACAAAACAATGGCAATCGTACCCCATATAATGGCAAATGTGGTCAGGAAAACTCTTGTTTTGTTCATTTTTAAATCATGCAAAAAATCACTTATCAGCATCCAGAAAGGCATTTGGTTTTTCCTCTGTTTGTTATTGGTGCGTGGTGAGTTGTTAGTGGTGAGTAGTGATTGGTGAGTAGTGAGTTGTGAGTAGTTATCATTGGTAGCTAATAACAGTCTCATTACCACTCACCAATCCACTACTAACCACTCACCACTCTACCACTCACCAATAACCAATCACCACCGCAGACAATCAATCACATTCAAATTAGCTGCTTTTCGAGCCGGGAAAAAGCCGGCGATAAAACCGATAGCGCCTAACACGCAAATTGCAATGAGCGCGACCCACCAGGAAATTGATGGAGTACCCACAAACTCGTCAATGGGCAGCATGGAGACTACCCAGATAAGCAAAAGTGATATCATCGTTCCGATAAAAGCGCCGATAAAAATGATGAAAAATGTTTCTAAAAAAAATTGTCCCAAAATAGTTTGTTTTTTAGCGCCGACAGATCTTTTTATTCCGATCTCTTTTGTTCTTTCCTGAACCACCACATACATAATGTTTGCCACACCAATTCCACCAACAGTTAAAGTAAAAGCGCCAATGATCGCCATAAAAGTATTGATGCCAATAAAAATACCCTGCACCATCGACTGAAATTCATGGGTATCCCAAATGCTCAACGCTTCTTCATCTGTTGGATCAAACCGGTATTTTTTTCCCAATACTTCATAAATTTTATCTTTCACAATGGGAGAGACAGTCGGATGTGTTGTGGAAATGACAATGTTATTAACGTAACGATGTCCGAACAGCGCAGAAAATGTAGATGTGGCAATGAAAGCGCGATCTTTATCCCGTGAATTATAGGACGAATCCTGCTCTTTAGGTTCCATTACACCGATAACCAGGAATGGCGTTCCACCAACGTAAACGTAATCGCCGACCGGTTCCTTTTTCTGAAAAAGGTATTCAGCTAACTCATTGCCAAGGAACACAACCCTGCGTTTCATTTTTATATCAAGTTCATTTATAAACCTTGTTCCCCGTTTGGGAATGATATTTCTCATTTCTGCATATACGGGAATAATTCCGGTTATATTGGGAGTGCGAGTTCTGGTTTCAACCCGCAGCGGCGCCTGCCATGTTGAATATTCCGGACTGACGTGTTTCACCAGAGAAATTTCATTTTTGATCAGGAATGCATCTTCTTCTCTCAAACGGATCCAGCGATCTGTGCCCATGCCCTGGAAAGCTTTTGCTGTTTGCCCGGGGAATAATAAAATAATATCTTCGCCGATGCCGCGCATGGTTTTCATGGTTTGTTTCTGGAATCCGTTTCCGAATGCTAGCAGGACGATAATTGCAACAGTTCCCCAGATGATTCCAAAAATAGTTAAAAATGTTCTTAATTTTTGTTGGCGAAGGTCGCGGAGAAATTCACCGATGGTTGTAAAGAGTCTCATTTTTCTTCATTATTTTGTTGTTATGTTTTACTAAATTCTAATAATAAGATAGAAGGAGTAATGGAGTGAGGGATAAATGGAAAATTGTAAATGTGTTATGAATAAAATATCAATCAACTGTGCTAATATAATTCAATAATCCAGTACTCCAATTCTCCATTACTCCACCTCAGACGATAAGAGCTATCTATTATTTGCTAATTGTATTATCGACTCAAATTTAGACTTTTATATAATCTCTTTTACTTCTTTTTCCAAAACTTCCTGATCTTTTTTCAACCCGGATTTGATTTCGATGTAAATGGCGTCACTCAACCCTGTCTCAATGAATATCTCTTTTTTAGCTTCACCGTCTTGAATATTAACAAACGCAGAATCATTTCGAAATGTAACAACGCGTTCGGGTATTGCCAGCACACTATCTTTTTTCTGAATGATGATATTGGCATTGGCAGAATATCCGGCGCGAAGAACCCGGTCTTCTTCCAATTGAATTTCGATCTCCACCGGAAAAACAGTCGTATTATTATCTTTTCGGGCTTTCAGCGAAATTTTTTCTAAAATACCTTTGACAGGTTTTCCGGGCAAGGCGCCAACCTGAATATCCGCTTCCATGCCCTCTTTTAATTTACCAACATCGATTTCATCAACTGTTCCTTTGAAAAGTAGTTTTTTCATATCAGCTAAAGTAAATAAAACAGTTCCAGCTTGATATGATGTTAATGGTACAATTGGGTCGCCAACATCAATCATTCGTTCCAGTATGAATCCGGATGCCGGTGCTTTTATGACAGTTTCAATATCAGTTCCTGCAATGCTAATTTTCCCATTTACAAAAAGTGCCAGCTTTTCTTTTGCCATTGAAAGACGTAGTTTTGCCTGTTCGTACTGTTTATGACTGGATTCATATTCCTGATCAGATGTAAGTTTTTTTTCTTTCAACTGGGATGAACGATCGAATTCATGTTTAGCATTTTCAAGAATGATCATTTCCATTTCAACGTTTCTTTTGGCTTGTGCCAGCTCCAGGGGCGTCGGATCAGGTCTGATCTCTAAAAGTGATTCACCCTTATTTACTAAACTTCCGGCATCAATAAATAACTTGTTTACAACACCTGAAATTTTTGATTTGACCTGGATTTCGGTTTCCGGGTCAATCGTGCCTATTGCTAATGCTTTTTCGACGATATTTCTTTTTTCAACTTTTACTGTTGCAACTTTATCATTTTTATCACTTCCTGCTTTCTTCAAAACAACTATTACAACAACGACAATAATCAGGACAGCAATTACGATCCAGATAATCCGTCTCTTTTTCAATTTCATAAAACCTCCTAATTCTGAAATAGTTTGTACGATTGGGATTTTCAAGAGTGTTACGGAGATAATAATTATTTGTTGCGGCAATAAATTATGATTTATTGTAACTATTCAGATACTAATGTCATTCTGAGGGAGCTTGCGACCGAAGCATAGTCTGTACTTCCTTATTTTTTAAATGTAACTATACAGGAATCTCCCCAATATTCAAACTTTTGTTAAAATAATACGAGATTCCTGTATAGTTACATTATATTATATTAATGAATACAGACTATGCTTCACTTCACAACATCACTACACCCCTCCCTCGTTCAGAATGACACCCATTTACCGAATCGCTGAACAGTTACGATTTATTTTAATAATCCCAAAATGGGTAAATTTACAAATGATTTTTTTGTTCAAAGTTTTTTTTACGCAATAATTTTATTTTCCTCTTGACATTTTAAAAATTGGTAGCTATATTAACCGGATATAAATTCACAAAATAGGAACGGGGAATCGTATTTTATTCATGCATATATCCAAATCGTTAAAACATCGCTGTTGGCAAATCTCTTTTTTTCTTTTAATTACTATTAGTACGCTTTATAATTGTGCGGCGCGAAAGAAAATTAGTTCGCTTGGTCGTTCCTTATATTCGACCGTAGAAAGTAAAGAATTGCCGTGGAAAATCTGGGCCAAATCAGTACAAGAGAAAAACATTCGCTATCTCTCGATTGGTGATGGGAAATATACGACTTTGATCTTTGGCGCATTTCATGGTTGTGAACCCTTAAGCGCACAATTAACCATTCGGTTTGCTGAATATCTCTTTGAAGAATATAAAGACCAATTAGATTGTCGAGTTATTTTGGTTCCAATCGTTAATCCGGATGGACTGAATCAAGGTGTGAGAACAAACGCTAATGGCGTCGATATCAATCGAAATTTTCCCACAAAAAACTGGCGAAAAAAAAATAATTTGAGAAAACATTTCCCCGGAAAATACCCGGCTTCCGAGCCTGAAACAAAAGCGGTGATCAAATTAATCAAGAAATTTAACCCTGACAGAATTGTATCGATTCATACACCGTTGCGCATAGTAAACTACGACGGTCCTGCTAAAGATTTAGCATTTAATATGGCGATGTCGAATGGCTATCCTGTGAGAAAAGATGTTGGCTACCCAACACCAGGATCTTTAGGTAATTATACCGGAAACGAAAAAAATATCCCAACAATCACACTTGAATTACCGAGGAAATCTTTTCAAAAGATATGGGAAGAGAATAGAGTGGCATTGTTACTCTGTGTAATTTATTAGCTTTACTAAACCAATCATGCAAAAAAATATAAAAAACTTTATTATCAAATGTTGGGCATTTCTCAAACGTGATTTCATTAATGAGGTTAGTTATAAATTTTCCTTCTTTCTTCAATTTTTTGGAATTTTTACTTCCATTCTCGTTTTCTTTTTTCTGTCAAAACTATTTGAGGGACAAGAAATACCACATCTCAAACCTTATGGTGGAAATTATTTTGCCTTTGTTTTGATCGGCATTGCGTTTTCCAATTATTTAAATGTGGCCATTCGAAGTCTTTCAAAAAGCATCCGCGATGCGCAGATGATGGGCACGCTGGAAGCATTATTAGTTACACAAACTGAAATCCCAACCATTATTTTGGGTTCTTCTATCTATAGTTATCTTTTTACCAGTTTCCAGGTTTTATTATACCTTGTTTTGGGTGGCGTCCTTTTTGGTGTTAATTTTGGCTCTGCGAACTATTTGGGCGCCTTGGTAATTTTAATTTTTACCATCGCTTCATTTGGCAGCGTCGGAATTATTTCAGCGAGTTTTATTATGATATTCAAGAGAGGTGATCCGGCAACCTGGCTTATTACAAGTCTTTCCTGGCTGCTTGGCGGCGTTTATTATCCGATAGAAGTTTTACCGGATTGGTTGGAAAAGCTTTCCTACCTGCTGCCGATCACCTATTCCTTGAACGGCATGAGGCTGGCGTTACTTCAGGGCAGTTCATTAATTGAATTAAAGCTAAATATTTTAGCTCTGTTGATTTTTACTTTGGTCTTATTACCAGTGAGCTTGTTCATTTTTTCAAGAGCTGTAAAAAAAGCAAAACACGATGGGAGTTTGGCGCAGTATTAGGTAATAGGGTAATTGGGTAATTGGGTAATAAGGTGATTAGTTTATTGGGTAAATCGGTAATAAGGTGATTGGGTAATATGTTTATTGGGTAATTGGGTAATAAGTTTAATAGGTAATTGGGAATTTAAAATAATGATGAATTTCTTATTACACAATTACCATATTACCAAATTACCTTATTACTCTATTACCGTAAATTACCCAATTACCTAAAAGAGGAGAGCACATTTGTCCCATTCAATCGAAACTCAAAATCTTACAAAAATATTTCACCAGGTGAAAAGTTACCGTGATCTCTTATTACATCCGTTCAAAAAGAATGAGATTTTTGCCCTTCGCGACGTTTCACTTGAAGTGGAGCAGGGTGAATTATTCAGTTTATTAGGTCCAACCGGCGCCGGGAAAACAACTTTGATTAAAATTTTGTGCACCCTTGTGTTACCAACATCGGGCAGCGCTTATGTAAACGGCTATAATGTAACTTCAGCTGGTAAACGAATTCGTAAATCAATCGGTTATGTTTTGGGTGACGAACGGAGTTTCTATTGGCGATTAACAGGCAGACAAAATTTAAAATTGTTTGCAACATTGAATAATTTGCCTTCTGCAAAAGCGGATAAAAGAATCGAAGAAATTATAAAAGTAACAGAGCTGAACAGCCAAATCGATAATATGTTCAAGAATTTTTCTGCCGGGCAAAAACAAAAAATGGCAATCGCCAGGGGGCTGCTTACAGATCCGCAAATTCTTTTTATGGACGAGCCGACAAAAAGTCTTGATCCGGGAGTTGCTTTACATTTTAGAGAATTCATCAAAAAGGAACTGGTTGAAGAAAAAGGGAAAACAGTATTTTTTGCCACTCACAATTTATCAGAAGCCGAAGAATTGAGTGATCGTATTGCTATCATTCATCAAGGAAAAATTGTCGCTTGCGGGAAGTTAAATGAAATCAGGAAATTAATTGAGATGAAAAAATCTTACATCATAACATTGATTTCTCCATCAAACCAAATTAAAGGTAAAATTGAAAAATATTTTAGTAATTTTAACATAAATTTCGTTTTGTCAGAAAATTCAGAAGGGAAAAAGGAGCTTGAAATTAACATTGAAATTCCGGAATATAGTATCTCAGAAATCATCGAAAATATTGTGAATGTCGGCGGAAATATTATCTCATGTACGCCCAAAGAAATATCTTTACAGGATATTTATAAAAAAGTGGTGGATGAAGCTGGCAGTGAAATTTATTAGGTAAAGGCAAAGGTATAGGTAAAGAGAAGGTTGAGGTTGATACTCCTCGAGAACATGGACTTAGTATCTAAAAAGTTCATTTCTTGTACAATGGGCAAAAAAAAATCACGCAAAGACGCAGAGTCGCAAAGCACAGTCTGTATTTCCTTGATTTTTATAATGTAACTGTACAGGATTACGCAAAGAAAATCTAAAGAAAAACATTGCGAGTCCCTGTATAGTTACCTTATATTTTTTAAAGGACTACAGACTATGCTTTGCGGCTTCGCGACTTTGCGTAAGATTTTTTTTAGTCAGTGTCGGTTCTGGCTTGTCCAGGTTGGGTTAAGAAAAAATAGTAGATTAATATTAAACCATCTTTCTTGACCTTGACCTTAACCTTGATCCTTTTCTTTTCCTTTACCTTCACCTATTCATAAAGGAATATAAATGAAAAATCCTTTTCAGATTTTTGCAACCGGACAGGACAAATCCACAATTCAGGACGAGAAAAAAGTAAATGCCCTTTATAAGAAATACCGTTTAAAAGTCATTTTGGCAATCACTCTTGGATACGGGCTGGCTTATCCGCTTCGGTTAGCGCTTTCAGCAATGAAAAAAGATCTTATCGATGGCGGAATTTTTACGGCTTCCGAATTAGGCATCATCGGTTCGGCGCTTTTATACACTTATGCTTTTGGAAAATTTACTAATGGTATTTTAGCAGACCATGCAAATGTGAAAAGATTTTTTGCAACAGGAGTTTTAATTTCAGCGCTCATTAATATTGCGATAAGCAATACGATCGTTCTCTGGGTATGGATTGTTTTGTGGGGCTTAAATGGCTGGTTCCAGGGATTCGGCGCTCCAACCGGTGCGGTTTCTCTTGCCAGTTGGTTCAGTAACCGGGAACGCGGCAGGTATTATGGAATTTGGAGTACTGCCCATGCGTTTGGTGAAGGATTAACTTTTATTGTGTCTGCCACACTGGTTTCTTTTTTCGGCTGGAGGGCGGGTTTTTGGGGTCCCGGTGTTTTTTGCATTTTCATCGCTTTTGGCATCTTTGTATTCTTACAGGATCGACCTCAAACTTTGGGATTGCCCTCCATTGCGGATTGGAAAAGCGATCATGCACGCCAATCATACGACAAAGAGACATTGAACAAAACAGGTAGAGCACAATTGGCGATTTTCAAAATTCCGGCTATCTGGATTTTGGGTTTAGCCAGCGCTTCGATGTATGTAACCCGTTATGCAATTAATAGTTGGGGATTTCTTTATTTGCAGGAGGCAAAAGGGTATTCCCTGATTGAAGCCGGCAGCATATTGGGATTAAATACAGTTGCCGGATTAGCCGGTTGTGTTGCTTACGGATTCGTCTCCGATAAATTTTTTAACGCCAAACGACCTCCTGCCAATCTCATTTTTGGATTGTTAGAAATTTTAGCGTTGGTGATAATATTCTACACATCTCCCGGGCATCCTGTTATACTGACTTCAGCTTTTGTTCTCTATGGTTTCACGTTAAGTGGGATATTGGCTTCCCTGGGCGGATTGTTCGCCATCGACATTGCGCCGAAAAAAGCTGCCGGCGCTGTGATGGGTTTTATAGGTATATTTAGTTATTTTGGCGCGGGATTCCAGGATCAGATCAGCGGAATATTAATTGAAAAAGGAACCACAATCGTGGATGGTGTCCGGCATTATGACTTTAGTGATGCAATTACTTTTTGGCTGGGCGGATCGATATTGTCATTTATTTTGGCGCTCACATTGTGGAAAGTGAAAGTTAGTGAATAATCTGGTGATTGGTGAGTAGTTATTGGTTAGTGGTTAGTGGTAATTGGTCATTGGTCATTGGTCATTGGTCATTATAGTATTACCAGTTGAATCTTTGTTTTTTATGCAAAAGTTTTTTAATAAAGACCAATTACTATTACAACGAAAAGGCTGAGGCGAAGGCTAAGGCGGAGCAAGGTAGAAGATTAAAGGTTTAAGATTTTTTCCTTCGCCTTTGCCTCAGCCTTCGCCTGCACTTTAGTGCGCTGGGTTATGCTCATCACAAAGTGGTTTTGAGATTTGTGGAGATATTAAATTTCGTAAACGTTCACCAGGTATCACAACCATAAAAGGCAAAACGATTATGTGCAAAACCATTACTAAATTAATCATTTTTGTTTTTTACTTCTTCAATTGACATTGAAATTAATAGTTTTGCCTTTTTATTTTTAACCTGAGTAGTTACAAAAAATCTACAAAAATACCGGATTTTCGATCAATGAAAAAAATTGATGCCCATGTTCATATCAAACAGAACGGGCCTGAATTTTTGGACCAGGCAAAGGCTGATAATTTTTTTGTGATCCCCATTATTGTGGATCATAACAATGTGCCCTGGTACAAAAATTTCCTCCAGTCGCAACGTCAACATCATCCCGAACAATTCAGCTATGTGACCACTTTCCATATTGATGGCTGGGATGAACCGGGTTGGCAGGAGAAGACTTTGGAACATATCAAATCGGAATTTGAAAATGGCGCCATTGGTGTGAAGGTTTGGAAAAACATTGGAATGGAATTCAGAGACAAAGACAGCAACTTTGTAATGATAGATGACCCTAAATTTGACCCGATTTTTGATTTCATCGAATATCAGAACAAAACACTCTCCGGGCATATCGGTGAGCCGCGTGACTGTTGGCTGCCATTGGAAGAAATGCTTGCAAGCAGCAATAAACGCTACTACAGTTCCCACCCGAAATATCACATGTACAAACACCCGGAATATCCTTCCTACGAAGATCAAATAAATTCATACGCGCGAATGCTGGAAAAACATCCAAATTTACGCTACGTGGGTTGCCATTTGGCAAGCATCGAGTGGAGCATGAAGAAATTAGCAAAAATGCTGGATCGTTTTCCCAATATGGCAGTTGACTTAGCAGCCCGGCTGGATGATATTCAAATTCAGGATACTGATGAAGTGCGGGACTTCTTTGGTAAATATCAGAACAGAGTTCTCTACGGCACAGACCTGGAAATTGAAGAGCACGATAATCCAAAAGATTTCGCAAAACGAATGCATGAAAAATGGCAAACAGATTGGACATATTTTTCAACAGATTCTGCAATAACGATAAAAGGAATAGACAAACCTGTAATAGGATTAAATTTGCCACAAAAAATATTGAAAAAAATTTATTGGGAGAATGCCCGGAAGTGGTACCGTTGTTTTTGATGGGACCTCACTGAAAAAGGTTGCCAGAAGTTTTACTAATGACATTTATTCAAAGTCGGGATTTTATTATTTACATAGTTTGTAATTAGCGCAATTCGCGAAATTAGCGGTTTGAATCTTTTTTTGGGGGGTTGCAACTTGCTGCGTTGGGATTTGAACTGACCAAAAAAAAGCGATCTCATGAAGTCCAAATTCATAACGCACTAAAGTGCAGGCGAAGGCTGAGGCGAAGGCGAAGGAAAAAAAAGAATATCCTTAATCCCTGTGCCCGAAGGGTGCTTGAATCTTATACCTTGCTTCGCCTTTGCCTTCGCCTCAGCCTTTTCGGTA
>JADHVV010000121.1 GCA_016783825.1 Candidatus Zhuqueibacterota bacterium
CGAGGAAAATAAAACGAATAACCGGTGTTCCGTTACAATATTTGTTGCTTCGTCTCGGATAACGATATCCAGACCGGGTGATAACCAAGTCATCACCGAACTTTCCCCATTGCTCCAGGTTAACAATGCCGTATCAGGGTCAGCAAATTCAACCTACTATTTTGAAGTGGATACCACAAATACATTTGATAGTGTTATGAATGTCAATTCAGGATACTTACCGGGGGGCACAATCATCACCAATTGGCGCCCATCCTTACTTCAAAATAATAAAATTTATTACTGGAGGTGTCGCAGAACAGAAAATAACGTTGCCGGGAATTGGATCTCGTCTGATTTCTATGTGGGTGAAAAATTCGGATGGCTTCAAAAAAATCAAAACCAGTTTAATGGAAATATTTTAAACGGTGTGGAAGCAACAACATCAGGGATCAGGTTAAAGAAGAATAAAGTTATATTCCGGGTTGAATCCTCCGGCTATGATGATTTGAATTATGCGATAATTTTTGAAAATTCCGCGCCTGTTTCAACTGTTGGGCGTGGACACAGTATGGCTGTATATGACAAAATTGGGAACTTTCTTAATGTTCAAAATTTTGACACTCACGACAATCCAAACGATGTTTCTGCTTTAGTTGAATTTATTAAAGCAGTTGCAACAGGCGATTATGTTCTTTCCGGGATCAGAGACTCCGGGGAACAGGAAATGACCGAGACTGCTTACCAGGCGCTGGAGAGTATTGGCAGCCAATATTGTCGCGATGTTGAGTTCAGAGATGGCTGGGCTATTATTGGAATAAAAGGAGCACCTGTTGGATCGGTTCCGGAAAAAATAGCAAAACGGTTTAATAATGAAGTCGCTATTGTTGAAGACACGCTTGTCACTTTTGAGCAAAGTGGTTCAATAATAACTAATGAAATTGGCCCATCAAACGGCTGGAAAAATCTATCGTGGAATGCTGACTCTCTTCACTCTGAAACAGATCTTAAAATAGATGTAGTTGCACTGAACAAAGCCACATTATCCTGGGACACCCTGTTAACAAATTTAACGAACTATTCTGGGGAGAGCTTAACAGCGATTGATAATAATGCCTATCCCTTGCTAAAATTGAAAGCAAAGCTGACTAGTGAAAACAAATTGAAATCTCCTTTGTTGAAAAACTGGAAAGTAACTTTTGATCCTGTGTGCGATTTGGCAATATCAAATGAAGTGGTGAAATTTAATACTGATACTTTAGTTGAGGGCGCTTTATTGCAGGTTAGAGCGGATGTTTACAACGTCGGCTATGTTCAGGAAGATAGCATTGAAGTAACACTGTCTTATAAAAATGGAAATGCTGAAAAAATTATCATCAGCGAAACTGTGTTAACCGGGATTAAACAAAAAGAGTTTGTCAACTATTCCGATACCTGGAATACAGCGGGGCAGGTGGGAGTAAACCGGCTATTTATAGAAATTGATGCAAAAGATGAAATAAATGAGTTGAGCGAAAACAATAACCAGGTAATTAAAAAAGTGGTTGTATTGGCGGACACGGTTGAGCCGGAAATTGAAATTACCTATGATGGCGTAACAATTATTAACCATGACTACGTCGCCTCGAATCCGGAAATATTGATCAGCGTTTACGATAACAGCCCGGCAGTAATTCAAAATGACACAACAAGATTTCGTTTGTTGCTTGATGGCGTGGGGATCAATTATTTTCAGAACGAACAAACACTCTCATTAATTTCAGTGGAAAATACTCCTGACTCAACATTAAAAGGTTTGCTTCGTTTTACACCACAATTAGAAGATGGCGACCACACATTAGAAATTTTTGCTAAAGACATCGGCAACAATTACTCGTTTAAACGAGACGAATTTAAAGTAATTAATGAATTAAAAATATTGAACGTTTTAAATTATCCCAATCCATTTGAACAAAAAACCCAGTTTACTTTTTTTTTAACGCAGCCGGTTGATCGTGTCATCATAAAAATATTCACCGTTGCCGGCAGGTTGATTCATAAAATTAGACATTTGCAAGTTAGCGCCGGTTTTCAGCAAATCCGTTGGGATGGTAAAGACAAAGACGGTGATTCTTTGGCAAATGGTGTTTATCTATATAAAGTTATTGTTACGGCAAACGGCAAGCAAAAAGAGAAGATTGAAAAGTTAGTCGTTATGAGGTAGAGCAACTTTAGCATAATGATTTGATGGCAAAATAATTACAAATTAGTATCTAAACAGTGAAATTCTTGCACAATGGGCAAAATATCAAAATGACAGAAAAATGATTGACAGAAAAATGTTTTATTTTTCTGTCAATCATTTTTCTGTCATAATAGTTCTGGCTTGTCCAGGTTGGGCTAATATTTGCCAGTTTTCTTTTTCATGTTTTGTGCGAATGTGTTTTCATCTTAATATTTATAAAAGAATAAAAACCCTTGCATTTATCGAAAACAATTGTTACTTTTTTGTCAAGATATTGACGTAAATACTTCGATTATAATTCCTGACCTTCTCCCTGAAATGAGCTTATTCTTTAGACCGAATTATCTCATTTAAATTTGCTCCTGATTACTATAGCCCACAAAATTGCGTCAATTGATCAAAATTAGATTTGTAAACTACATTGAGAAAATTAACCATGAAAAATAATTACAGAATTTTTGTTATCGCAATCTCTCTTTTGTTGATGTGTTTTTCCTTTTCATTTTCTTATGAAAAAATCACCATTGTTCAATACCCGCTCACTGCCAATCCGGCTATTGTTCCTATTGGAGGAAAATTCACTATTCAATGCAAGGCGTCACAATCAATAAGCAATTGGAAAGTTGGAATTTCCACACCTTATGTGCGCTTTGACAATTTAGCCGTCCAATCGAATTATAATAATGAAACAAATCTATGGGAGTTGATCGCTGAAGTGCCTTCAAATGCACCGTTTGAATTGTATGATTTGCAGGTAACTTATGACGGCTCCATGGATCATGTAGTCCATGCGGTAAAAGTGGTACAACATTTCCAAAAAAATTACTACTTTGTTCATTTGGCTGATTTACACATGCCCTCAGTCGCCTGGATCGGTTATATTGATTATGAAGATAAAAATTCAGCCGCGGAATTTTTACAAATAATTGATGAACTTTCGATCATCAATCCGGAATTTGTATTACAAACTGGAGATGTGATCGACAATGGCATGCAGGAAGATCAATTCCAGGTTGTGCAGGAAATATTTACTACCGCTGATGTGCCCATGTTTGTAACAGCGGGTAATCACGATGTGTGGCTTGACGGACATGGCCTTTGGAATAAATATTTTAGTCCAACAATGGATTACAGTTTCAACTATGGGAAACATCATTATGCCGGTATGGAAATGTTTCTTCTCCCCAAGCCAACATTCAAAGAACACCAAATGGTGTGGCTGCAAAATGATCTTCGCCTGTCCGCGAACCAGGGAAACACCTTTAATACACTGTTTTATCATTTCGATGAATCTTTTCAAATTAATGCTGATTTTGTCGATGAATTTGCTGTAGATCTTATTTGCTATGGTCATACGCACAGAAATCAAGTTTCAACATTAGGCGCCCGTAATACGCTCAACATAAATACAGGCTCTACGATGAATGACAAAGGCGAATATAGATTGATAAGAGTTTCAAACAATCAAGTTCAGGACCACCCGATAATTAAGTTTAATAATTTGAAAATAAATTACTCACCAGCCAATGATGGGAGCAATTGGAAAGTTCGCGTTAAAATAGAAAATAGAAATAATGTTGATTTTGAAAATGGTTTGATTAAATTTTATTTAAGGCATGATGCAGCCGGGTATAGTATAACCGCGGGAGATTTAGCTCAATTTATTGAGACAGATTCGGTTGATGTTTATTATGTTTATGTAAATATTTCAGCCAATTCCAATCAGGAAGTAAACATAATAAGCAACAATCCACCTTCAAACAATCCGCCTGAAATAATTAATTTTGAACCTGCAGGAAATCCCAAGATTGATGCCGGAGTGAATTATACTTTTAGCGTACAGGGGCAAGACCAGGATAATGATCCATTAAACTATACCTGGTCTAAAGACGATGCCATAATTCCCAATGAATCAAGCAATGAATTGATATATACTCCGCCATCAAATTTCAGGGGCTTAACAACAATAACTGTTCGTGTTTCGGACAACGAATACTATGACGAGCTTACCTGGCGGGTAGAGGTGCAGCAATTTTCGGATAATCCAAAGATAAGGATGGCGAGTTATAATTTCTTCCCGTACAATGAAGAAATGACCCTGGAGTGGACTGAACCGGTTCCAATCAATGCTTATCTTGAATTTGGTCTGTTGCCAGGAGATTATTCTAATAAAATTCATGAAACAGGCGAAAATAAAGTTATTTTTACTCCTGAGTTTTCAGGGATGGAGATAGGATTAAATTACTGCCGTGTAACTGATGGCAATCTCTCCAGCGATCCGTTTGTCATTATTATTGAAAGTCCACAAGCGCCTAAAATGACCCATCCAATTGGAGACGTGCAAGATCTAACGCCAATATTTTCCTGGGATAGAGTCCCGGGCGTGCCATATTATGTTATTGTTGTTTCTGATGAAGAAATATTAATTTCACAAGACCCGGAAGGTCTGGAACTTATTGTTGAAGGCGCTAATCCAACCTGGTCTATGGTAACATCCGAAAGCAGTGTGCCCTATGGCATGGCTGACCCAAGCGGCACCTTTACAAATAGCGCGCCTCCCCTGCTTGCCGGAGAGAGCTACTGGTGGGTTGTTTTAAATTGTTATGGCGATTCGCCTGAACTTGTTTCTCCTGTTCAATCCGGAATTTCAAAATTTACTGTCGATTTAATTCCTCCGGACATGGATTCTCCTGTCTTACTCGCTCCCGCAGAAGGAGATACATTGGTCGGAGAAATTATCACGTTTGAGTGGCAACCGGTCGAAAACGCTTCAGCATATCATTTATATCCTTATAAAATTGAGGATCAGTATGGTATCGAGACATCGACAGCGATCTGGGAAAACACAATTGCAACAACAGAAAATATGCTCGAGTATCAAGCAGGTCTGTTGTTGATAGAAGGTCGTTATCGTTGGAAGATCGCTGCTGTGGCGGAAAATGGAATGGAAGTCCCCAGTAACATGTGGGATTTTTACTATTCAACAGAATCGGCAACGATCAGTATTCGCACCTATGATAACCAGAACACCCCAAACAATGAAAGCGATGATGTCAGTTTGCCTCGTGTTGCTATAACCTACACTGCACTGAGTGGCGTTTATAGCTCGTTTCCGTTGTCAACGGATTTGTATGGCAGAAGAAATGATTATTTGATCTCACCGGGAACCTTTCGTTTTGTTGTGGAAAAAAATGGCTATAATACGATCATTGATACCTTGACTTTTGAAGAAGGCACTCAAAACAATCTTATTTATCGTCTCAGCCTGTCAAACAGTACGATTACAGGCAAAGTTGTTGATGATTTAGGGCAAGCAGTTAATGGTGCAACGATATTTGCTCAACATACTTTGCACGAAAATATAACCAAAGAAACCACAACCAATGCACAGGGAACTTTTGCTCTGTCTATGATTGCAGGCCCGTACCAGGTTTCAGCCGGCAAGACAGGTTACCAGGATGCAGCGCCTGTTTCTATTTCTGTGGAAAGTAACCAAGTTGTAGCGTTAGCATCAGAAATCATTTTAAAACGTAATACGAATTTCGTTTCCGGAATAGTAAAAAACACCTCAATGCAACCCATCTTTGGGGTCGCTGTACAATTGACTTCTAATTCGCTGCAATTTGATAAGGTGACCGACGCCGACGGATTCTTTGAATTTGTCGTTCCTGATGGCAGATGGAAATTACACGTAAAAAAACAGGGATTTATTTCACCAGCCGATCAATCAATTTCTGTGTCAGGCGGCGCTAATATCCAAATTTCTCCTTCTCCAGTTCTTACTCCCAAGGCTGGCGTTATACCAGGACTCGTCACCGATGGCACAAAAAGCCTGGACAATGTTTTAATCAAAGCGTTTCCCAGTGCAGGCGTGCCCTATGAAACAACAAGTGATGTTTATGGGCAGTTCACTTTTAATGTTCAACCGGGTACTTATACCTTAAATGCGGAAAAAGCCGGCTACACGTTTTCACAATTTATTCAGATTACAATAGCCGGTGGTGAAACAAAATCCGGGCAAGAGTTAATTCTTTCTGCCATCCAAAATAAAATAAGAGGCAAAGTAACTACAGATGGTTATACACCGGTAAGCAGCGCCGAAGTGTTTAATTCAAATGTGAGCATGATTACATCAGATGATGGCGTTTATGAATTGGGTGTTGAAACCGGGGCTCATGTAATTCAAGCTTTCAAAGAAAAATATGTCAGCTCACAGCCTGAAACCGTAACAGTTGCCCAGGGTCAAATATTAGAGCAGGTCAATTTTATTTTGACGCCAAACGCCAGTGTAATTAAAGGAAGAGTGTCTTCATCCGGGGGAGGGATCAATAATGCTCGTATAGAAGCACTTAATTCACAGACAGTTTCTGCAAATAGTGGTGAGAATGGGAGTTATATTTTGAACTTAAAAGCGGGCAAGTGGCTTTTGAGAGGATCAAAAAGCGGCTTTTTCACGGCTGAAAAGGATACCATTTTGGTGGGAATTGGACAAACAATTACCAGCGTTAATTTTTATTTAGCGCCAAACCTGGTGACACTCCAGGGAACAGTGTTGCATGATGGTTTAGCCGTTAGAAATGCTACGATTTTGATACCGTCCAAAAATTTATCCACTACTACCGGGAGTGATGGCGTTTTTATTCTTTCAGTGGAACAGGGCGAATACCAATTAATTATCAGCAAATCCGGGTATCGAACAGTTTATATAAATTCGAGTGAACTTTTCAGTAATCCAACCATAATTCTTGAAGAGCTAATTAGTCAATTTAGCGGAAAGGTAATAGATCAGAATAACGAACCGGTTGCAGAGGCGCTTATAAAAGCAAAAAGCAGTGTTGATTCGTTTCAAGTATTTTCGAATATTGAAGGCACGTACCGGCTCGATGTAAATCCCGGAACTTATGAAATTATTGTTGAAAAAATAGGTTATAAACAAAGCCGGTTATCTCCGCAGCAAACGATAGGAACTGATGAAATAATTACGCTGCCGGACATCGCGCTTGCTTTAAATCGAGGGAACATTGTTGGATCGGTCTTAAATGTACAATCCGGGCAATCCATTCCGTTAGTGCGGGTTATGGCAAAAGACATATCAGGGTTTTCCGCCTTGTCACAGACAAATGATGCGGGTTCATTTATATTTAATAATGAAGCAGGCGACCCAATTCTTTTGCCCGGAACATATCAACTTATTGCGTCAAAATCGGAATTTCAACCTGATACGCTTTTGGGGATTCAGGTTAATACGGATGAAGAAACAACGGTAGAAATTCATCTGCAAAAAAACACCGCTAAGTTTGTTGGAAATATTATTTCAGAAGGTGAGCCGGTGCCGGATGCGACAATTTCCGCTCAATCCATTCAGACGGAAGATGTTTTTAATACGATCAGCCGTACGGATGGGACATTTGAGATCAAAGGAATAATAACCGGATCATATCAATTGCGTGTTGCGTGTTCGGGATTTACCAGTCCGGAACCGGAAATTTACCAAACGGACGGAACACCGATTCAATTTGAATTGATCAAAAATATTGGAAAAATATTTGGAGTTGTTAAAGATGAATACACACTTCAACCGATTCAGGGCGTTTATGTTTTTGTAGATGATGCTTTTGGCAACAATGGCGCGGCATCAAGTAATGCGGCTGGGAATTATGAAATAACAAAATTACCTCAACTGAACACTTATACTTTGACTGCAAGAAAAGCGGGTTATACTTCTTTCACCGGTTCGGATTTGGATATTACGCAACCCGCCCAGCTTGATATTCAATTGAATCGCTTTAGAGCCGATATTTCAGGACTGGTTTACGATGAAAATTCAAATCCCCTTAAAGATGTGGTTATACAGGCAAAATCCAGTGAGCTTTCACAAACGGATACAACTGATAATTCGGGCGCGTTTTTGTTCCCTGATCTGCTGAGCAATCAATACAAAGTTACCGCGTTTAAGTATGGATATCAAAGCAACCCTGGTGAGAAAACGATTAGCTTGTGGCAGGGAGACGATGTTGCTGGTGTGAACTTCACCATGCGTGAGGCGCTGGCGACTCAAATCAAAATCATCGGCCCTGATAATGTTAATAATCGTTCAACTCAAAAATTTAATTATTCTGCAAAAACAGCAGATTTGCGGGAAGCATCCATTTTCCCGAATTGGCAAGTGGGTTTTCTACCCGGTATCGATGCTATAAGCCAGGATGGTCTGTTAGATCCTCGTGATGATTTCATCGGCTTAATTAAACTTACACTCAAGGACAGCATTACCGGCGTTAGCATAACAAAAAATATTTCCATAAACCAGGAAGTGATAGTTGGAAATCCCGAATTGAATGTTTATGATAAACTTGGCGCGCAATTATTTTTAAAGGATAGTTGTTTTGCTAAAAACATTATTCTGCAATTGAGAAAACCACAACTCGCTGGAGCGCAACGGAATAGCCGGTCTTATGAGGTTATTGGAGATGTGTATCAATTTTTACCGGCAAACATAATATTTTTAAAGCCGGCTAAAGTTTATCTACCCATCCCGGAAGGTCAAAATTACGGAGAATTATTGATTGGCAAATGGAATTCGGAATGGTTGGAATGGGAATCTCTCGGTACACCAACGATGGAAAATCAAACCATGAGCGCTGAAATAGGTGAATTGGGGCGCTTTGCAATGCTAAGAAGCGCGGAACCGCTCAATATGAAAAATCTTGAAATTAAGCCCAATCCATTTTCTCCGAATAATGGCCCGTTGAAGATAAGTTATAATGTGACATCAGATCAAACAATTTCTCCGCAAGTTACCATAAAAATATATAATATGGTGGGAGATTTTGTAAAGACATTGGCTAACCGGGAGTTGCAAAACAGGGGAAAAAATATTGTCGAATGGGATGGCAGCACCGAAGGGGGAAACAAGGCGCTTAACGGTCGGTATGTAATCCACTTTCAGCTTAAAGATAGCAGTGGTGAGAAAGAAAAATTAAAAACTGTCGTTTTAATAAAGTAAAAGATCCTGTTATGAAAACACGAATAAAATTTTTATACTATGTTTTAGTCCTGTTAATAATTTTTCCAAATTTTTGTCTTAGCCAGGTACCTGCTGCGTATGTGGACATTGGTTACGGTGCAAGACCCATGGGTATGGGAGGCGCGTACACCGCATTAACGCATGATGCCCATTCCGTACTATGGAATCCCGCCGGTCTAACACGATTGAAGAATACGAATGCCACTTTTATGTGGACAAAGCAACTTAATCTTATACCGTATTACTTTTTTGCAGCCGGAAAACCAATTAGCAAATCATTAACCCTGGGAACCGCTGTAATATCTTCGGGCAATGATGTTTTGCGGGAAACCACAGCATTTATTTCAATTGCTTATAAAAGACATTCAAGAGCGAAATCAATCTTTAATAATATAAGTTATGGATTGAATTTTAAATTACGAAACTCAACTTTTGGCTATAACCAGGATGGAGGTGAAAATCAAATACAGGGTCATGCCTATGGGTTTGCAATGGATTTTGGCGTTCAGTGGAAAATATCGCCAAGGTTTATGTCCGGTTTTATGATCAGAGACATTGTCAGTCCGGTGTCATATTTTAATGAGACATTAAGCGATACTTATTATGAACCGGTGCCAACCACAATGATTTTAGGTGTTGCATATTTGGCAAACAAAAATTTCATATTAACTGCTGATTGGAGCAGGGTACTTCTCGAAGAAAATGTGAGTAAAATAAATGCGGGTATGGAATACAAAATTTTTAGAATTTTCACGTTACGTGCAGGGTTCAGCCAACCGCTTGAAGCTGATTTGAATAAAAAATATAATTTAGGTTTGGGGCTTTTTGTAGTAAAAAACAAAAAAATTAGTTTGTGTTTTGATTTTGCTTATGAAATCTATTTCCTGGCTAATACACCTAAGGTATCGACTACTATTTGGTTTTAGGCGGGATAGACTAAACTTTCCCAGGGGATCAATAATAAATATAGCTGAACAAAGTTGAGAAGGATTTGGCGATAAGAAAACCCGGTTGATCAACAACAATAAAAAAGATAATAGAAAGGGTGGGAAAAAAGTAAGAAATGATATGAAACGGACGTCAATTCAAACATGGTCTAAATTTAGCTTGATATTTAATAATGATTTGTCTATTTTTAAATATATTAGAATAACTAAAACGGTGACTATTATTTTTTCAACATAAAATCTACAAAATAGGAAAGAATGTTATGTTATCATCTGTTAAATTTGATATTCCTCAAGAGTTAGCCTTACGCTTACACCCTTTGGAAAGTCAACTTACACGAATTCTATAGTTAGGATTAAGAGAATTAAACGCTATTAAACAACCGGGTTTTAAAGGTGCTGCTGAGGTGTTGGAATTTTTAGCTATCTTGCCTACACCGGAGGAAATTGTTAAATTACGTCCTTCTAAAGCTTTGCAGACTCGTATTAGCAATTTACTGGAAAAAAATCGAACTGCAGGATTAACGACAGAGGAAAGTCAAGAATGGGAACAATACCAATATTTAGAGCACCTAGTACGCATTGCAAAGGCGAAAGCTCTCTTAAAACTTAGAAAATCTTGAGCAGCATGTGGCTAACTATATTCCAAAAAAAATATCGCTTAACATATTCGTACAAAAATAATCTGTAACGTGCCTATTAATAGACACATTACGGACTGATAAGTAAAGCTTATTTAACCCGGTTCCATTAATGGAAGACTAAAATCATGAACTCAAAAAAAACAATTATATTTATCGTTTTGTTAGCAATCACATTTGCAAATTCTATCTTTGGTCAACAGGAAAAAGAAAACTCTTTCCGCTTTTTTCGAGGCGGCAGTATCGATTTTTATTTTTCGATGCAGACCGACCTGTTTAGTGGCATCGGGGGTAAATTTGGTAGTTGTGTTTCATTAAATAAAGATGTGAGCAGTATTTACTGGAACCCTGCACAATTGCCATTTCTTCCTTATCGTCAAATAGAGTTGGATTTTATCCCACCGTTCAGTATGAATATCGGAAATTATTATGACATTACAACTGAAGTAGAAGCCCAAATTGACGCCGCCATTGCCGACTTTATAACTTCTGAAACAACTGTGGAATATACAAAAGTAACTCCTGTTTATAAACATGTAGGCGGTTTGAATAATTTCTCCATTTCAGTCCCGACATCCAAAATGTGGAAGAATAGCGCAATCGCTTTTAGTCATAACAGGGCAATGGATATACAATTGAATTTACTGGGCAATGGTCTGTCAACGCTTTTGGACATTAAAAAGGATGTTGGCGATCAGAAAATGATCATAAAATTTCGTAATGATATGGACATAAATTTATTACTCCGCACGCAAATCAGCCGAATGAGTTTTGCCCTGGCGAAAAGATGGACGCCAACATATTCTACAGGAATAACGATAAACAGGTATTCCGGAGATATTTTTATCGATGCCAAGTTTAAAATCGATGGTATCATGGAAATTGCTGGCAATGAATATGTGTTTAACGATCCTTACGATCCTCACATCGATTTTAAAAACGGCGAACAGAATGATTTAAATCAATCGATTTTCACGCAATTTGACGGAAAAAGCTGGGGATTTAAGTTTGGCAATCTTTATCAGCCGAATAGAACTTTTGTCTTTGGCGCTGTCCTGGAAATAGCGCCGCCAATAAATTTTAATGGTACTATGATAGTAAAACAAAATATGATGCCAGCTTTGAACAGCGGCGCATTAATAGGGGACTCCAATGGAGAAGAAGAAATTGTTGATCCCCTCAAACTTGATTTAGCAAAACTGACCCTAACAGAACCTTTTGAAAATCCGACTGACGACAAATGTGAAGTCAGGCTGCCATCTTCCTTTACGTTGGGTATGGCATATCAAGCAGGCTTTTTAACAGGTAACGTAAACCTAATCGGTTATTTCGGACAATTTTCATTTTCTACCTTAGGCGTAACCCGTGGCATCAAATTCAAATATGGAATAAGGTCATCGTTTGATTTGTGGTTATTTCAATTAGGTTTGGGATTTACCGCGCTCAATGAGATCAGAGAAGGAACCGATAACGACGAAGAAGCCGCAAAAAATATACTCCTGCCACAACTCTCACTTGGCTTTGGCTATCCAATCACCAAAAATTTAAAAACACAGGCACTGCTTTTTGCTGCCCCTACTCCTGTTTTTAAGTGGAATTTTTTGTTTGGTTTTTGAGATGAAAGTTCATTTCTATTTAAGAGTTTGCTCTAATATTAAAAAATTACACCAATTTTGATACCACCACCAATTTCAATAAATTCAGGTAGTACTGCTTGGCGGAGATCCAAGAATTACTGGGAAAAATTTATTGAAGAGGCTCTTAATTATTTTATTCTTTTTACAAAACAAAGATACTTTCTGCTTGACATTTTAATTTTTGTTCTATATCTTGTTTAGAAGCTAGATTATATATCTTCTCATTTTTTTTGATACATATTTTAACATCAGTGTTGAGTGAATTTTTGCCAAATTATTAGTAGTTGCACACACTATCCTGAACGCTGGAATATCGAAGAGTTTTTCAGAACAGAATCAGCTTTGGGATGGAAACGGGCGGCAACGCTCAACATGAACATTCGCCTGGGAAAGCTGTCCATGGGCATGGTCGCTCAAGCGGCGATTTATCAACTCCGCCAGAAATTGCCAACCGAAAAAAAAAATTGGACGGCTGAATGTTTGGCTGAAAAACTGTTCAGCAGCATTGATGGCGATATCAGGGTGAAAAATGATACCATCATTGTTACTTTTTACAATGCACCAAACAATGATTATTTCAAAGAGCATTATCAAAATTTACAAAAAATACTTGAAGCAGAGGGTGTTAATCCGAGAATCCCCTGGCTCTATAATTTCAAACTCGACTTCCGCTTCAAGTAAAGGAGTCAAATAAATACACCCCTGAAAATCCCTGTTTGAAGGGGGGTCAGGGGGGATGTCAATAATTTACATATAGTTATAAGAACATCTCCCTAAATCCATCTTCAACTGGGAACTTTGAATCGTCTATTTTACACATTTGCGGAGCAAAGTAGATAACCGTAGTTTAGTAAAGTTAGGCTCTTAATATACAATTCTATTTTGAAAACTCAAACACATAACGACTCTTTTGTACTACAACATTTGGTGGCTTAAATGACTCCTCAAAAAAGTCATACCCTTCTCTTAAATTCCTCCAAAATTCTATCCACTTTGAATTTATATGTCTTTCCATATTTTCCTGATTCATTCGAAACGGGAAAATATGAACTCTAAAAAATCGCTGCCCGTTTCTAAACGCAGCATCTGCCAGCGTATAAATTTCTTCAATGACTGGATCTGTCATCGCATAGCAGCCAATGGATACAGAATCACCATGAACCATCAAAGCGCTTCCGGTTCTGCTGTGGATTCTGTCATAACTGTTTGGATAGCCTAAATTAAAAGAGAGATGGAATGTACTCAAAGGATTTAATTGTTTTGGGCGAACATAATAAAAACCTTCCGGAGCCTGACCGTCTCCGAGTTGAGTTTTAGGTCCCAATGTACCCTGACCAAAAGTGCAGATATCATAATTCTTGAACAAACGGAAAGTGTCATTTCTCTCAACCCATAGTTCAAATTCTTTTG
>JADHVV010000122.1 GCA_016783825.1 Candidatus Zhuqueibacterota bacterium
GTTTTTTAATAAAGATCAATTACTATTACAACGAAAAGGCTGAGGCGAAGGCTAAGGCGGAGCAAGGTAGAAGATTAAAGGTTTAAGATTTTTTCCTTCGCCTTCGCCTCAGCCTTCGCCTGCACTTTAGTGCGTTATGTTTAGGCAAAGTATGTGCCATATTTTTATATTACAATGTAAGACAAATAATTTCTGGTAGTTAGCGTAGTTTGTATATTTTGGAGAATAAAACTGAATTAAAAAAATTCCGACAATCTGGTCGAGTGGTTAGACGTAATAGGCGAGAAATGTAAATGATGAAGAAAATTCATTGAACCCACTTCATAACCTGAAATATTCTTTTACAAAAAATTATAATCAAAAAAACAAAAACATTAATTGGTGGAATGTTACACTAAAAATAAAACCGCATCCAAATCTCTACTTTCTTTTGAATTTGTTTGCTGCCGTATTCTGTATCATTTCCACCGAAGAATAAAAACGGCCATAACAGCACTTCAAAATTTGTGTATGGCTTGTAGCTTAATTGAGATGATAAAAGAATACTATTATCAGTTAAATTATAAATAGTGAACACAGATATTGAAGAATAAAGCCAGGAAAATGGTTCGGGGTGACTTAATTTCAAATAGAGATAATCCTGCATTATTGTTTTAGAGCGAAATGTGGTGGACATATTCATTTTTGCAGAATTGATTAATTCGGGATTGTTGCTTTCCAAACTGTTACTCAAATAGTTTACGTAAGAAAAGAACTCATTTTTTGACAGACCGCTGTTATTGTGATAATATTCAGCAATGAGCGTTGTATTGAATCGAGTGAGATAGCGTAATCCCAACAAATAAGAACCGCCGTTTGTTTTATGTTGGGAAATTAACTCATCATTAACAAGATATTTAATTTCATCCTGCGCATAACTAAATTCAGCATGAATTTCCAGATTCTCCCGTAAATTGGTTGAAAAGTCCAGACCCAACCGTTGTGGTTCATCTTTTTTGAAAGCAGCCATCAAATCGATGTCGATGTTTTTCAGGAGGAAGTATAGCTTGAATGCTGCACCAACTTTATCCGTGGAAGCAAACTTTTCATTGATCTCGGCTTCAGGTGGTAACAGGACAGCCCCTAACGAAAAATTCTGCAAAATATCGGAATTAAAGCTCCTGTTATAACTTAAATAAACTGACGTTTTACCTGCGAGAGCAAGATCAGGATTTTCAGGATCTTTTTCAGCATTAACATAACCCACAGGATTAAAGGCATATCCTTTGCCCCAGTTAAAGCGACGCTTCCCGATGCTCAAACTCAAACGCGGTGAAAGATTCAGGCTGCCATACAATTCAAAAAAGGAAGGCGAAAGGGGTTCTTCTTTAGCGTACTGGTAAAAAGTCTTCATAAAAAAACCGACTTGCTTATGGCGGTATGTTCCGTTCAGGTAAAAATCAAGCTTGTATTGAGAAAGATAATTTTCTTTTTCAGCAACATCATAAAACTGTAATCCGAAAAATGGCGATGATTTTTGGGTTTGCAGCAAACCCCATTTCGCATCCAGATTACCATTAAATTCTATTTTAGCTTCATCTTCTTCAGGAATATCAAAATCATAGTCTTGCGAAAAAGCGCTGGTTGAGGCAAAAGCAAAAAGCGCCATTAGAAGAAATCTTTTTATAAGCCTCATCGTAATTCACCCAATCTTGATAAATAATCAAGCGTAAACACTTCATCAGGAAACTTTTTGAGTTTCATTTTAGAATAGATCATCAATGAACGATAGCCTTTATACAGCGGGCTGCTTGTTTCAATGACCGCAGGTCGTTTGATTCCATCACCAAAATCTTTAATATTTTTAAAGTCCAGCGTTTTTATTAGCGTACTCGAAGCAGCATAACATTCGACTTTAGATACCATAGTATTTTTTTTATCGACCCACATTTTTAAATTATCGTAGGCAACTGTTTGAGTCCTGGCTTTCAAATCTAAAACATATCCTGATCCATCTTGCTCTATTATTGTTGCATCATATTCAACGGAATAATCAAGCCGCATAATATCAGCATTATTGAAAATGCCGCCAACAACCGACTGCATGCTGGTGATGCGAATTGGTCTTCCAACATTGGGAATATAGAGCCACATGTTATCGCCTAACCGCAAAGTTGCCCGTCCTTTTTCACTCGCTGGCGAAACATAAAGCATGGCGACTTTGTCTTTGCCTTTTTTAACCGTGTAAAAGATAAACTCTTTTTTGCTGCCATCAGGCTCTTCATTAATGAGCTTGCGGTAGGATTCATAAGAGACAGGCATGAGGTTTTCATCCACTTTTTTAAGAATCTCATTGCCCTTGGTTTTATTTGTGGCGCTCTCCTGCGCCCAAATAATAGATGAAATGAAAAAAAATATCATAAAATAAGAAAATTTATTTTTGTGCATTTTTGCTCCGTTTGTTTTTAATGACTGTTTCCACTGCTTTTTTAGCAACTCCAGCATTTTCGTGATATTCTATTTTATTCGTTTTTAATTGTCTTACCATTTTATCACCAAATTTGCCTGCAATTATTGTTTTAACAGACTCTTTTTTGAGAAGATCCACAACCACTGAACTGGCGCCACCTCTTCGATTCTGGGATGGATTTTTGATGGATTTTAAGAAAACACCTTTCTCATCAAATATAAGAAAATACGGCGCCCTTCCTGATACCTTACTTATTTCAGAAGTTACGCTATCGCCAACTGTCGCAACAGCTATTTTGTTTGAGGATTTTGAATTGTCCGCATTTGAATTGGACATAATTGCCATGCTTTGCTGAACTTGAAAAAAGAAGGTACTTAAAAATAATACCAGAGCAAATATTTTTAAATTTTTTCTCATCTTTTGTTCTCCTTAATTATTTTAAATGCTTATGCCCTTAGTTCAGTTAAAAAGTCATTGCGAGGAGCAAAGCGACGAAGCAATCTACTGTTGTTTACAGAATGAGATTGCTTCGCTTCGCTCGCAATGACCGGAGAGTAATAATTATCTCTAACTTCCTTAATCATTGAATGTTAACCCTCCTTTAGCTGATTAAAGGGACCAAGCATTTTATTATTACACATGCCTCAAAGCATCAACTGGCTGCATTTTTGAAGCCTTCAGTGCGGGCTGCAGGCTGGAAATAACAGCGATAATAATCACAATCAAAGAAACCGAAATTAAATCTGACGGAGAGATCGATGTCTCCAATTGAATATTTTTCATTCTACTAAAAGAAAAATGGAATTCTGCAAGATTAATCAAAAACAAAGTAAGCACACCAATGACATTGCCAACAATGGTGCTGATCACTCCCAGCGAAAAACCTTCAGCCATAAAAAGCCACAGTATTTTCGACGGTAACGTGCCAATCGCCGAAATAGCGCCGATCTCGCTGACACGTTCATACACCGACATCATCATGACATTCAAAATACTGATGAGTACAATTGCGATGAGAACCATTTTAACTGTAATGATCAATAAGTCAACGATTGCAGCAATGGGTGAAAACGGGGACAGGTCAGCCCAGGTGTGTAACTCAAAAGCGGGCTTGTCCTGCTTGTTTGTAAATTGGGATAATTCATCAGTTAGTAAGTTATTCGTTCGGTCCAGATGGCCAGGATTTTTCAGCCGAATCGACACTTCATTAATTTCGTTGCCGTGAATCCGTAACAAGATTTTAGCATCATCGATATGCACGAAACCATCCCGCCCTGATGGTCCCATGATACCTTCGATGATATTGGAAACCTTCAGGCTCAAGCCATTTACAGAACCATCCTTATTATTGGCAACCAGAACGACCTCATCGCCCCCTTTGAGCTTCAATCCTTTGGCTATATTTTCAGGTAAAATTATTTTACCTTGCTCAATAAATTTGTTGACATCTTGAATATCTCCTTTTATTCTTTTTACTAATTGAGGACATGCAGCATTTTCCATTTGAGGTTCAACTGCGGTCAAACGAATATTGGTAGTTTCCTGAAAGTTGCTCAACATCGCGCCAAATTTGATACGATAAGAATATGCTTCAATAGCGTCGCCATGTTTTTCTAATATTTTATCAAGTTGTTTGATGCCTTTTTCATTGATGTTTAAGTGCAGGGGCAGGTTATCGATGGAACTGACATATCCTTTTTTATGAATTTGCAAATGTCCCAGCATTGAGTCTGTGATGGAGCCAATCATCATGCTTTTGAATGAAACAGAAACTCCTGAAAAGACGATCACCAAAACGATCCCTATAACGATAAGCAGGGAAGTCATCAGTGTGCGTCTTTTATATCGAAGCAAATTTCGAATAGCTATTTTAAAAATATTTTTCATTTTATTATTTTCTCCAGTAAATAATTTGCAATATTTTTGCCGTGATTCTATGCAGCAACAATTTCTTTGTCCATAATTTTTCCGTCTTCAAGTGTATAAATAATTTCAGCTTCTTTGACGATCTTGGGATCATGTGTCGAGAATATAAAAGTTGTTTTGAAATCCCGCTGCATTTGCCGCATCAACTCAATAATTTTAAATGCCGAAGCATGATCCAGGTTAGCAGTGGGCTCGTCTGCCAGTACTAATTTGGGATCAGTAACCAGCGCTCGCGCAACAGCAACCCGTTGTTTTTGTCCACCTGAAAGCTGTGAAGGAAATTTATCTTTTTGATCAGCGATACCAACCGCATCCAGGTAGTGCATAATTCTTTCCTTTCGTTCTGCGCCTGGAATATTTTGCACCATAATTAGCGGATATTCCACGTTTTCATAAGCAGTCAACACTGGCAGCAAATTAAAATTTTGAAAAATGAATCCAAGATGTTCACCACGAAACTGGGCAGCCGTTTTATTGGAAAAATTATTCACTAATGTGCCATTCACAAAAACATTGCCAGATGAAGGCTTGTCAAGGCATCCGATGAGATTGAGTAATGTTGTTTTGCCACTGCCCGAAGGACCAACAAAAGATACAAATGATTGTTCAGAAATTTCTAATTCAATATCTTTTAACGCCTGAACAGATAATTCTCCCATTTGATAGTTTTTAGAAATTTGTTTTAATTGGACTAAAGACATATATTTTTTCTCCATAAATTAACAAATAATTTTTTTTCTGTATTTCTAATTTGAACGCATGAGTTATTTTTATGAACCAAGAAGTTCAATGAATTTATTATTCACCACTAAACAAATTTAATACCAAAAATTGAATAAAATATAAGAAGATATAACTTGTTGTTATTAAAGGAGAGTTTATGACAGTTTTTGAACTATATTGAGACATAAAACAAGAATCGACCATTTGGTCGATAATTTAGACAGGATGGGCGAATTCAGTTGGTGTACAAGCGAGAGAATCTAATAAGTCTCAATATCTTTGTTGAGTCTGACTTTTATTACAATTGTTGTAATTGATTGAAAATGTCACGCATTATAAATCCATCTTTTCGGTTCAAAATCGGGTCTGTTTTTTATTTCCATAATTTCCATTCCCACAGCCAATACCAAAAAGCCTTTACGTTCTGCATAACTCATTACTGATTTATCAACATAAAGACTTGCCAACAGACCAATGAGTTTTTTACTCCTATACTCGGGGAAGAACTCCAAGAACTGGCTGATTTCTTTAACAAAAGCATTCACATCTTTGCTATTCAAAGTTGATTTTGTACTGTTCAAAAATACACACTCTCCGGAAATAGCAATTAAATCAAACTCTTTTGTTCGTCCATCCGCTAACTTCCGTTTATGACGGGGCGTTAAATCTTCTATTTCTATTTCAAATTTTTCATCAATAATACGTGAAACACTGGGAATAACTAAATCTTCAACCATTGTCCCCATCTTATTCGCCAGTTCACCCCGTTGTTTATTCATATTAAGCGTTTGTTTTTGCTGGCTGTCTTTGTAATCCCTCATCTCGTTTTTAAAATCGCCCATCTCATCTTTAAATACTTTCATCTCAATACTTAAATTTTCAACCTCACGACTTAAGCGATTGAGAGACGTGTTTGTCTGGATGATGAATTGACCAAGCAACGTTTCCAATCGGTCAACTCGTTCTTCAACTTCAAAATTCATGGGAATCTCCAATATTTGATTTTCTAAATTAATCTAAACAAAAATCAGCTAAAAGTCAACATAAAAATCTATTGAATAAAAACAGGCATTTTCTCCATATTATAATTCTAATAATTTTTTTGAAAATTTTGTCATTTTGAGTGAGTTAAAAACTGTTCGGGCGAAGGGAGCTTGGTTTTAGCCTCAAAATATTTATTTCACTCGAAACTGCAATCCCAAAGATCCAAAATAATTATCAAACCGGTAATAGCCGGCATTGGAATCATTCTTCAAATAACCGCCCTGTAGGGATAGTTTGATGTTTTTTATTCCCCAATTTACTGCAAAGCTGCGACTCAAACCTCCCCAGATTAGAGACCGTTGGTCAGATCGCGTATCTCCTGAAATATCGAGATTTCCATCGATATCATAAAGCTGCCTGTTGTGGTAATCTTTTAAATAATATACTGAACCCAATTCAAACTTTATATAAGCTGGTAAATAATGAGTGAAATTCAGGGAAAACTCATGTCCGCGATAACCGTAACGGTCATCAAACAGTTCATCTTCAGTAAAAAGATCGTCTGTGTTCATCACGGCAGCAGAACCTGTCACCAATCCTGGATTGAGACGATTCAGGTATTTCAAACTTAAAGATGTTTTATCTCCGAGCGATTGAGCGACTTTAATACTGCTCACCAATTGATCTACACTGGGCATTTCAAAAAATTCAGGATTGCGCCAGTTAGACGATATCTGCAACGGAATGTAGTTTTTAAGTCCATAATTGAAAATCATTGTAATGGAAGTCCCTGTTTGGAAAAAAGTGTTCATCTGCGCGTACAAATAGTGCTCCCAATAGCTAAATTCGGGCAATTCGGAATAATTCCGATTGTTCAAAATGTAGCCAAATTTGCCGATCAGGTTGGAACGGAAATATATTTTTGAATTTCCATAAAACTGCAATTTCGAGTAATCGAAAAAATCATAAATATCTTTGCCATCATGCATACGCCAGTTGGCGCCAAAATACAAAGTTCGTTTATTGTCCGAACTCACGGTATAACCATCATAACCAAATGCCTGGTTGTGGTAAAGTCTGTCCGAATAAGTTTTGAAATAATTAAGATCACCCTGGTAAAAGATTCTCGATTGTACCGTTTCTCCCTTAAAAATATGGCTTGCCTTCAAACCTAGGTTATCATTCACATCCGGTAATTGTTTATAATTATAAAATGAATTGGAATAATATGCCAGGGATTGTGAAACTGAAATAGATGTTTGTGAAAATATGTTTGATATTGAAAGTATTGTGCTTAATAATGCGACGTAAAAAATTATGTGCTTTTTCATTTTAATCACCTCTTTAAAAAAACAAATAGCACGGTTTGTGATTAAAATGAAACCGCGCTATTTGCCATGTATCGAAAATTATTTAATTGAACGACCTCTCTGTCCCATTCCGATTGGCCCGGTTTCGTCACATTCGCCAGTACCATCACAAACTCCAGAACCAGAACCATTGAAGCCACGTCCCATCTGTCCCTGGCGTTTTCCATTCATTTGACCAAATTTGTTGCCAGATCCATCTTGTGGTTTAACATAATCAGGATCTTCACAATTTGGGATTCCATCGCCATCAGCATCTTGAAAGTTGTCGCAGATGCCATCGCCGTCTTCATCAACAAAACCGCCGGAGCCACCATTGCCTGCATTTGGATTTGATCGTACATAATCGGGATCCATTCCATTGGGGATTCCGTCACCATCATGATCCGGGGCATTGTCATTATAGCCATCGCCATTTTCATCAACAAAACCAGCGCCGTGGTTACCATTTTGCGCAAAGCTGTCTGCGCTAAAAGATACGAAAGTTAAAAACATCGCGGCAAACGCGAAAACTAAAAGTTTGGTTAAGTGTCTCATCGTACACCTCCAATAAAAGATTAATAAAAAATTAAAGTTAATTAGTTGATTTGAGTTTTTAAGTTCAAATTCACAGCGTCATTAGGCAACTGGTGTGCCAAAAATTATTTAACATAATTAACCATTTGATTATTAATAAAATATGGAGCTTGGTTTGCAGGAATGAATGGATTCATTTTTCGCCCAAACAGTCGAGATGCTCAACCTGCTGGGCGAAAATATATTATCTTTCTGAATACAATTCAATTTGTAATAAAAAGCAGATATCAATAACTACAGCTTGTTCACAATTTTTTTTATTCAAAAACAACAATTATTATTGATTTTGTAAAATTATTTTGTATATTCAGTAGTGATGTTGTACAGAAACTGTATAATCATTTGAACCCCTTTAATCCAAAACAATATAAACATATGAATAGAAATGAATTAGAACATATAATAAGAGCTTCAGGAGAGATTGCTGAAGTTAAGAAAGTGATCGTATTCGGAAGTCAGTCTATTTTAGCTCAGTTTCCTGATGTATCAAAACCTATTTCCAAATTTGATAATTCTAATATTTCTATATTGATTCAAAATCGTGAAATCTTAATCAGATCAATCGAAGCTGATATTATGATTCCAAATTCAAAAGAAAAAACTGAGTTGGTAGAAGGTGTAATGGGGGAACTTTCTTTATTTCATGATACTTTTGGTTATTATGCTCAAGGTGTTGATCTTACTACCTCAAAATTACCTGAAGGCTGGGAAGATCGACTGGTGGAGATATGTAATGAAAACACAAATGGTATATCAGGAATGTGTTTGGAAATTCATGATTTAATGATATCGAAACTATATGCAGGTCGTAAAAAAGATATAGAATTTTTTAAAGCAGCTGTAAACAGTAGTCTGATATCAATGGAAACTTTAAGCAAAAGGTTGAACAAAACATCGATGTCAGATGAACGAAGAATTATAATTGAAAATTATATAAAGAGAGAATTATAAAAATGAATATGCAAAAACGTTCTAATGAAAGATCAATTGCATTGCACAAAGAAATTGTAAAAAAGTTAAGGCGTAATCCGAACCTATGGGATATTCCTAAAAAAAACATATTAAAGTGGAAAAAAATTAGAGATAGACTTTCACCAGCTTTTTTAGAGTGGGAATATATTCTAGGTAAAAATACAAAAGAACAGATATTGTTTATACTTGAAGATGATTCTGAAGATTCAATACGGCTTCGTTCTTCAAGTCCATTTACAGGAATATTGAGTGAAAATGAAAGAAAAACGATATTTGAATATTACAGCCAACAATAATAAAAATTAGGCATAGAAAAAGCGATGGGCTAACAAAATTTTAACCTGATTGGAACTGTTTTGGTGATTATTGGTTGGATAATAATTGAACAAATTTGGAAAAAGAAAAATATTTTATCTTTCAATCTTTTTATCTGAAAAATTGTTACAAAGCGATAAATATAGATTAGCTTAACAGAATATTCAATCATATTATTTTAAAGATTTTTAATGTAATCATAAAACAATAAGACCCTCTTTGTATCTTCGTGATTTATTAAAAATGGTTCCACATCTTTTGCAAGTTGCTTGAAATTAAGCACCTGACATTTCTGTCCAAGTCTGGATTTTAATTCATCAATTGTTTTTATGTCTGCTTTTATTTTTAAATAATCAAAATCCGGTCTTGTGTTGCTTAACAAAAATATTGTGTCATAAAAATCTCTCCCCATGGATCTTTTCCTGTAAAGAATAGCTAATATCTTTTGCGCTAACAGCATGGGGCGCGGAACAACATTTATTCTTGTAAACACATCAAATTTATTAAGGATAATTTTATCAGGATCATATTCAATTCCCTGGGCTTCTGTGTCTAACCGAATCATTAATTTTTCCTTTTTATGTCCCGAAAGTTTTGTTTCATAGAGCAAATTTCGAAACCCTATGTAGCAATGGAACGCTCCCTTAAATATATTCCTGGTCTCAACCTCATAACCCTCCAAAGATAGTTTTTTGCTGATTATTTCTGTCAGATTTTTAAATTCAGAATTATTGAGATTAAAATTATCAAAATCCAAATCTTCAGAAAAACGATTGTTGCCGTGAACAATACGATTTGCGGTACCGCCCATAAAGACGAGCTTGTTTGAAAATTCGGTATTAAAAATGATATCCAGAATTTTGTATTGCAGATATTCTCTTAAAAGATTTCTTTTAAATACGCGCATTGGTTCAGGGTAAAATGATTCAATTTGTTTCAACTCAAGCATGGTTCATGAACTCCCAAAAAGAATTTACTGTGTTTATCAACCGTTTTTGGTCGAATTTCTTTGCCAGAAATAGAAATTTATTTTCATTAACTTGTTCAGAGAATAATTCTGAATTAATGCGCAAACTTTCAAAATCATCTTTTGACTTTATTTGTGGATTGAGATAAAAATAATCCAAAAGCGCTTTTTCAGGACAGGCAATTTTGAAAATTCTTTGACTATATTCAACAAGGTTATAACCAAAAAATAAAGTTGGTTTAAGAGTTTTATATGAAAATTCGACAATGGGAGTGGAAAAGTTTGTGGTCTTTCGGGTTGAGGCTGAGGTAATCCGATAAATGCTTTCAGGGATTAATGAAAAATAGGACAGGGCGATTTCAAAAGAAATATAAGAAGGCGTGTAAATTCTATTGGCAATTTCAAATAAAACATTTTCATTTATCTCAAGGTCAGAAAAAATATAATATCCCCTGATGAGTTTTTTAATGTATCCTTTTTCCTGCCATTCATTTAATCTTCTCCTGTGAAAATTGCTATCGATTTTTTTTATTTCACTTAATGAGAAAACAGGAAAAATTTTCAACTGTTCTTTGAAATCAATAAACTTCATTATATTTCTCCAAAATGCTATTTTTAGCACTTTCAAGAAATAAAATATAAAATATATTTGATAAATGCAACTGAAATTTTAGAAATTTTTCATTAGGAGTTAAACAGTTAAATTCTTGTCCAAAAAGCAAAAAATTTTTTGGGTCACAGAAACAGAACTGGTCACAGAAAAAAACTTTTAAATTTCTGAAACCATGTTTTTTTCTTTTTGGTTCTGGCATGTCCAGGTTGTGTATAATAGTTGGTATAATGTTTTCAAGAATAATTTTACATTCTATTAAAAAATTTTATGACAAAATCAAATTGATGTTGTATCAATATAGTGATGCAAAAACAACACTCCTTGTATCAATGTATTGATGCAACATGATTGTTATTAGGCATTTTCAAAATTCATTTTTTGTAATTTGTTTCTCGATCAGCAGTAAATTAGCAAGTAAATGCTTTTTGAAATGAAAATGGAATATCACACTCCCTTTTTCATCCCCAACTTCTCCAACCGCGACCGCAAATGCCGCTCCGTAATTCCAATCAGTCGTGCAGCAGCGCTTTGATTTCCGTTCGTTTGAGAAAGCGCCTCGGTGATCATCTCTTTTTCAAAAGCGTGAATTTTATTTTCATAGCCATCTTCAATGTTGTACGGATCAAGGATTGCCCGCTCGGAAACCTTTTGTAACTGAGGCGGCAAATCCCGTTGGGTGAGATGTTCTCCACGGGCAAGCACAACTGCAGATTCGATCATATTTTCCAGTTCACGAACGTTACCCGGGAATTCATATTTCATCAGATAATCTAACGCTTCCCGGGTAATTCCTTTTATTGGCTTTTGGTTTTCTTCTGCATACTTTTTGATGAAATATTCTGCCATGGCAGGAATGTCCACTTTTCGATTTTTTAATGGCGGTATCGGAATTGCCACAACATTCAACCTGAAATAAAGGTCTTCACGAAATTCATTCGTACTGATCATTTGCTCAAGATCACGGTGCGTAGCTGCAATAATACGGGCATCCACTTTGATGGTTTTATTGCTGCCCAACCTTTCAATTTGTCCAAATTGAATCGCCCGAAGCAGCTTCACCTGCATCGATAGCGGGATATCACCCACCTCATCAATGAACAGGGTGCCGCCATTTGCTTGCTCAAACCTACCGATTCGCTGTTGTGACGCGCCGGTAAACGCACCCTTCTCATGACCAAACAGTTCGCTTTCCATTAAATTTTCTGACAATGCAGCCACGTTAACAACAACAAAAGGATTGTCTTTTCGGGGACTGGCAAAATGAATAGCACGGGCTATTAGTTCTTTGCCGGTTCCGCTTTCCCCGCGAATGAGCACAGTAGCTTTACTGGCAGCAACACGAGCGGCTTTATTCAACACTTCTTCCATTTCACCGCTTTGGGTGATAATGGAATCAAACTTGAACTTCTTTTCCAACTGTTCTTTTAATAATTTATTTTCAGCAATTAAAAGTCTTTTCTCCTGGATTCTCAAAATCAGGTTTTCCAGTTCATCGAGATCAACAGGTTTGGAAAGATAGTCGTAAGCGCCAGACTTCATTATTTTAACTGCACTTTCAACGTTCCCATAAGCCGTCATCACAACCACATCAATATCAGGATTCAATTCCTTGATTTTACCCAGCACAGTAAGTCCGTCCCATTCAGGCATTCGGAAATCAGTTAATACCAAATCAATTGTATTTTTCTGTACGATCTCCAAACCATCCGGCCCATTGCTGGCGGTAAAAATTTCATAACCGCGCCGTTTAAGAAAACTTTTTAAAGAAATAAGCTGTGCTTCTTCATCATCGATAATCAAAATAGATAAATGATTCATTGTTATTCACTCTGCATTTTAAAAAAAAGATTTCTTACCACTAATTTCACTAATTAACACGAATTAAAATAAGTTTTGGCAAAATGATTAAGTGGCAAAATAATTAATTAAAATAAAATGGACATACAATATTTATGAAAAAAACATTATAAGTTGCAGATTTTCTTTCTGCATTAAACATTTAATTTTAAATTAGTGTAATTCGTGAAATTAGTGGTTCCGAGTTATTACTTGCCATTCTCAACAGCTCTCGGCATCCGAATTACAAATACCGTGCCTTCACCGTCATGGCTTTCCACCGAGATAACACCACCGTGTTCATAAACTATTCTTTGAACGATACTTAATCCTATTCCGGTTCCCTTTGCTTTGGTGGTAAAATATAAATTAAAAATATTTGATCGAATATTTTCAGAAATCCCAGCCCCTGTATCTGCAACTGAAATTTCCAGTTCATCTTCCTCTAATTTTTCCACAGCAATATTTAACTTACCTGTATCGGGCATGGCGTCAATTGCATTTTGAATTAAATTCATAAAAACCTGTTGCATTTGCCGCCGATCCCAACTCACTTCTCCTTTCCATTCGAGCAATAACGATATCTGGATTTTATGCTCATCTAACATAAACTGATATTGCTGACGAAGATAGTTAAAGAATTCATCTATTGAAAATACTTCCGGGATTATTGGATCAGGACGGGAAAATTTCAAAAAATCCTGCACAGTTTCATTTATGCGGCGCACTTCTTTAATTACGATTTTTGCCAGTTGATGATATTCATCGTTATTATTAGTTGGCTCAAAGTCTTTGTCCAATTGCTGGACGATAGTACCAATAGCATTCAACGGATTCCGTATTTCATGCGCCACTCCTGAAGCCAGTTCACCCATGGCAGTCAACCGCTCTTTTCTTTGAATCTGGGCTTCCAATTTTTTCTGTTCAGTTAAATCCCTGATCACCAATACCGTGTTTACTGAATCGTCTTCATCAACATATTTTGATTTTGAAACCAGTAATGTTTTATTATGGTGTTGAACCTTGCATTCAATTTGTTCCATTGAAGTGGAAGATAACAGCAAGGTTTCACAATCCTGCCCGCTTATTATTTTTCCA
>JADHVV010000123.1 GCA_016783825.1 Candidatus Zhuqueibacterota bacterium
ACGTTAGTATAAAAGTTGCAAAGACAAGTAAAGGATACATTATTAATTTATTCATTATTGCTGTCCTCAAATATATTCATCAGGCTACATTGGCAATTAATATGCCACTGCTCTTTCATCAATTACAATTAATGTATCAAACGATAACTTATTTGTTTTCAATAGCAAGCTTACAATTGGCAATAGAATTAGGAAATAACATCATAAGATTGGTTCTATGACTCAATTATAAATTATCAAAAATTTGATAGTCTTGTCAAAAATTTGATAGTGATTTTAAAAACTATGGTTTAGATAATAAAAAGTTATTTTCTTGCACAATGGGCAAAGAATCAAAATGACAGAAAAATAAGTGACAGAAAAATGTTTTATTTTCTGTCTTTCATTTTTCTGTCATTATGGTTCTGGTTTGTCCAGAATAGGTTACTCAAAAAAAAACCACTAATCCACCAAAAAGATGGTGGAATTACAGTTACACGAATCCACCTTCGACAGATTTTTATTATAGATCGAAGATGGGGCGTCTTTTCTGTCGTATTGATCCACCCAATAAAATGGCGGACAGATTCACCGAAGAAGAATTAGTGAAAATTCGTGTCATTCGTGGTTTTAATCTTTTCCAAATTGAATCATGGATTAAAAACGATACTCAAGCGAAAACGAAGAAAGAGATTTCCGGTAATACCTGCCGGGTATTGGGGATTCATTATAATAATAGGATAAACGAATGAGGGCGCTCAAATGTCCTGTGAGGTCTTTCGAAAAATCTAAAATGACAAAATTGCTTCTTTCCCGTTCAGAATCCAGTTCAGTAACAATCAATTTGTCCAGGGCTTCTGCATATTTTTTTCTCTGCAATCCGGCAAAGAGACGCATTAACAGGCCCATTTTAAAGTGTGTTGCCGCCGAAAGTGTTATTCGATGAAACTGGTAGGAAAATCCGTAACTGTTTGACCTGTTTTTTTGATAAAGGTATTCTGTCGATAGAAGCCATTTTTTTTGATATCGCCACTGAAATGAAAAATAACTATTTTTATCTTTTTGTTTTTGTCCTTTTATTAATATTTCTTCTAATTGAGGATCGTAGGACAAAGCGTATCTCACAAAATTTATATTTTGCAGACAACCTTTCAATCGAATGGTATTATATTTTCCCAATTTTGTTTGAAAAGCCATCGCAAATTTATTTACGCCAAAATCAAACTGATCATAGCTTAAATAGTTCAATCCCTGCAAGGTATAATAAAATGTTAGTTCCGACCGGGAAAAAGGAAAGGAAATAAACGTTTCATAATCAGTCAAAAAATAATCCCAATTCCGTCTGCTGTAAGCTTTCAATCGGGTATGGAAATTTCCGCCAATCCGAATCCTTCGTGATTGCCAATAGCTGACAGCCCCGGAGAAATCATGCGAGAATTTATTTTCAAATTGTGAAGCAAAATAATATTGCATTCCCCCATGATAATTTAACTGAACGAACCACTTGTTTTGAAAATATTTCAACTTGCTGTTCAATACGAGTTTCATCAGCCCATCTGATTGAGCAAAATCCCGTGATTCTTCAATATTATTGTCGTATTCAACACCATGCTGGATTCTTGTTTTGATAGTCCATGATTTTTTTTGAGACTGGGAGAATACCGAAGTGTTCGTCAAAAGAAGAAAACATATCACAATTTTAAGAAAGGATGAAATCACTTTTTTATTTCCTTCTTTTTCTTTTCCGCAGCTTGATAAAACAGGTTCGCTTTTATTTGAAGACTGTCAGCCGACTTGCCCAATTGTTTTTCAACCGCTCGTAATCTTTGTATGTACAACTCCAAATCCATGGTTGAAAATTCACTTACATCAGCATAGAGAATAAGAATGTCTGTTGCATCTATGGGAGATGCTTCTGTTGCGCCATATCCTACATATACAGCTTCATTAAAATCTAAATTTTGGTTTCTACCTGATTTTTCATCCATTGCCATGGCAGACTGTGAAGGTATATCCGAATCATAATCCATTAAATATGTATCGGAAATTAGTTCATTCATGCGACTGCGCAACTTAAGTTCATTATCCAAATCCGCGGTCTGACTGGTCAGCAACTGCTTTTGTTTCCTGATTTTTTCTTCCTGGTCTTTTAACAAATCCGCTTTTTGTCTGATCTTTTGATAAGAATCGAACTCACTGATGGTAATTGTATTACCAGGTACTTTTTTTAGAAAGCGCGGCTTTAGTTTTTTTAAATAATAATCACGCTCTGTTTTTAAACCTGCAAGTTTTTTAATGATTGATCCATCTATTTTTTTTGTTTTCATTTTCTGCAGGGCTAACAGGCTGTCAATTTTACCTTCATGCCATTGAATAATTATTTGCAGTTCATCCTGGTATAACTTTTCTGTTTGAATAATTTCCTGGTCTTGTTTTTTCAATTGCTGATTATTTATTTGTGAAGACTTTAACAATTGCTCCAGTTGCTGCCGTTGAAAAACATTGAGCCGTTTTTCGCCCTTAAAAATTTGAATTGCCGAAGTTAGTGAATCACCTATATACATTAGTTGGGCTCGTTTGGCTATATGGTTTTCAATTTGTTTTTCCCGCTCAAATATTTTTTCCTGCCACTGCTTTTCTTGGCTGGATTGAGCAAGGAGCAAGCCTGTTGTTGCTATCAACAGGAGACTTGTTATTATTATTATTCGTTTCATTTTAAATTTTCTCATTTTATAGTTTCGCCAACTGTTATAAAACAAAATAATTGGCAACAAAAATATTGTTGTCAACCTGTCCGCCTTCTTTTTAGCGGAAATAATTAGAATCAAAATAATTATTTTTTTGTAACTGTTCAGCTATTCGTTGTATTAATGTCATTCTGAACGAGGGAAGGGAATGGTGATGTTGGGAAGTGAAGAATCTCGTATTATTTTCAAAAAAGTGTGGATATTAAAGAGATTCTTCGGTCGCAAGCTCCCTCAGAATGACTTTTGTAGCAACGCTGAATAGTGACTTTTTTAAATGATTTTGACTTTAATCATTTTGACTATTTTTTGTCCAGTAAATTATATTTTTCCAATTTATAATAAAGCAAACTGGTTTTAATTCCCAGCAGTTTTGCTGCCCTGGATTTATTTCCGCCTGTCTCGTTCATAGCTCTTTGGATGAGCTGTTTTTCGATATCATAAAGCGTATCATTCAAATTAAAATTACGTCGATCAACCACATCCGAAGGAATTTTTGCTGAATTTGACCGGGTCAATATCGGCAGATCAAAAACATCGATTTGCTGATTTTCGCAAAGTACCAAAACACGTTCCAGCACATTTTCCAGTTCCCGTACATTCCCGGGCCAGTTGTACTCACCTAATTTTTCAAGGGCTGCCTGGCAAATTTGAATTGGCGTTTTCTTCAAATCTGCTGCTAACTTTTTCAAAAAATGGTTAACAAGCAACGGGATATCATCCTTTCTGTCCCGCAACGCTGGTAAATAAATGGGGATAATAAACAACCGGTAATATAAATCTTCCCTGAACTTGCCTTCTTCCACCTGTTCAGCAAGGTGCTTGTTTGTGGCTGCTAAAATCCGCACATCAGCCTGAATTGTCTCCTCTCCCCCAACTCGTTCAAATTCTCTTTCCTGCAACACCCGCAGCAATTTGGTCTGCATATTCAGAGAAATGTCCCCGATCTCGTCAAGAAAAATACTGCCTTGCTGGGCTAATTCAAACCTGCCCTTTTTCCGTTTTATTGCCCCGGAAAATGCGCCTTTCTCATGACCAAACAGTTCTGATTCAAGCAATGTTTCAGCCAGCGCGCCACAATTTACCCGGATAAATGGTTTATTTTTCCGTGAGCTCATTTTATGAATTGCGCGGGCAACAAGCTCTTTGCCGGTGCCGCTTTCTCCATAAATTAACACAGATGAATCGGCCGAAGCAACTTTTTGAATTGTTCGGTAAACATCCTTCATTAATTTTGAATTGCCGATTATTTCACCAAAATTAAACTGCTCATCGAGCTTTTCGCGCAAATAAATATTTTCATCGGAGATGCGTGTTAGCTCTCTCTTCTCATTTACCCGGTCTAAAATTCGTTGAACTTTTATTTTAAATTCATCGTGGGAAAATGGTTTAGTGATAAAATCAACCGCGCCATACTTCATCGCTTCAACTGCCAGTTCAATGGAACCGTAAGCTGTGATGACCATGACTTCAGTTTTGGGAGACTGGTTTTTTACCTGTTTGAGTACTTCGATGCCGTTCAAGCCCTCCATCCGGTAATCTGTTACGACCAGGTGATAATCGTTTTTTTTGACCAGGTTTACACCGCTATTCCCGTCCTTTGCTTCATCACATTCCAAGCCGAGTTTTTTGACAATTGCAACCATGCCTTCGCGCATGGTGTCGTTGTCATCAATGATTAATAATTTGGACAAGATTACTCCTTGTACTATTTTTTTTTAACAGATTGCCACCAAGACACGAAGGCACAAAGGAAAAAAAGTAATAAGCAAAACGATACTGGGCAACCTGTCCGCTGATTTTTTAGCCTGATCTTTTTAGCAGAAATCATTTAGCTAAATAGTTTTGCCATTTTATTTCTTTTAAACTTCGTGTCTTCGTGGCAAACTAAATTTTAAGTCTATTCAAAAACTCAATCAAAAAATGTGCTCCATGTTCTCCAGAATAAATATACTTTATTTTCCCTCCATTCTCTTCAACCAAATTTTTAACGACTGCCAACCCCAACCCGGTTCCTTTCTCCCGGGTCGTAAAAAACGGTTCGAAAATTTCATCTGCCAGTTCTGGTGGAATTCCCATGCCCGTATCAGCAAACGAAATAATAGTATGTTCGTCCACCTTTTCAGCTTTCACAAAAATTGTGCCATTTCTTGACATGGCTTGAATTGAATTTTGAATTAGGTTTAAAAATATCTGCTTTAAATGCTGCGGATCAACTAACAACTGAACTTTTTCATTTGTTGGATGAAATTCTATTTTTACTTCGTCCATATCATTTTTCAGTAAAGAAACAGCTTCCCAAAAAATTGGATAAATCTCACAACAAACAGGTTCTGCTGGCGACGGACGTGCATAATCCAAAAATCCCTGGATAATTTTTTTCAGGTTTCCCACCTCATTGGAGATTTTACTTGCATAATTTTTAAGTTCATCTCCCTGAACTTCAGATTCCAGCAAGCCGGAAAAAAGCTCTATTCCCCCCAGCGGATTTCTTATTTCATGGGCGACACCGGCTAACATTGCCTGTTGCCTTTTATCCCGCTCAATAATACTTTTCCGCATCTGTTCCATGGTCCCGGCTAAAAATCCTATTTCATCTTTCCCACTTATTTGTATCTCCGATAACAAATTCCCTTCGCTGATTTCATTGGCTGCATTTTCCAATTTTTTAAGTGGCGTTGTAATCCTGCTGGCAAACAAACTAATGAGGATTACGGCTGCAAACATAACAACAACACCAAGCCACAACATATTGTTTTTAATAACGGTTACTGCCTGTAACATTTCAGCGCTGCCATCGACAGCTAATCCAGCGATCACAGCTTCTCCAAGTTTTATCGGAGCGTAACCTGTTTTATAAAGATTGCCATCAATACCGGTAAAAAGCGTCGAACTGGCGGAGAATCCCTGAAAAACTTTTTCAACTTCATTTTGATTTGTGATCAAATGGAAATCAATCTGCCCAATGCGAACCAGCGAATCCGAATCTACGATGCTGTTATTGTTTTTATCAAAAATAGAAACACGATTAACTCCGCTTATTTCCAGTGAACGTAGTATTTGATTTCTCAAATTCCGGTTTGTTCTTGTTCCCTCATCGCCGGGCTGAATCTGTTTCAGAAAATAAGAATCAATTTGGATAGCAATGGTGGCTGCAATCGCTTCGAGATTTTTTCCCAGGGAATCATCCAGCGCTGATCTGATCTGCCAGTTCAAAAAATAGCCCGCAACAGAAAAGATAAAAATAAAAAGAATTAAAAACAACCAGATCAGGCGTGTTCTTATGCTGTATCTTTGAGGAGATAATTTTTTTAGTATTTTATTTTGCATTTTCAACCAGAAAATATCTTTTTTACTATCAAATTTTTGATAGGGGAATACGTGCCTGGCACGTGCGTTTAATGAATTAGCGGTTAAAAAATTTTCCAACTACTTTTCCGTTCCCCACAAAGTCCTGTCACTCCCTTTATTTTTCCGCCATTCATGCCGCCACTTATGTATTTGATAAGGGCCAATAAAATCTTTTGGCTGTCTTGATTCTTTATCAGGAATGGGAGTTAGTTTTGTTAATGGCAGCGCCTGGTACCAATATGCAACACTTGCTAAATCAAGCGTCAAACAATTATTATGCCCATGTTCAATGGTAAATCTTAAGGATTCATTAAAATAAATCGGATCACTGATGTGGAAACGATAAACATGCGTTCTGCCCAACCAGCCATTATCATCATTCACCCTGGCATAGCCAAAATAAGGATGATTAAAAATAGCTTTTGGACACCACGATGTATTAAAATAATCTTCGGTGCCTGTTCCGTGCAAGGTTGGTTTTTTATCACCATCGATAAATATCATATCATCACCTTCACCGTACCACATGGGAGACGGAGAATGGACATAATAATTTACACCGGCAAAATGCCCTTTGCCTTTAATATCTGCAAACAGATAATTGTCCTTACCTGTTTCATTTTTACCCTGTTTTCCCAGCGCGCTCCACTCGTTCTCACCGTCGGGTAATGCCTCGGTAAGTTCATGGTTATACCAGGCATGAAAGCGTCCCATGTCGTCATCTAATTCTTTAATTTCCACATAGTCGATGTAGTAATAAAACGCCCTGATCTCCTGGTCCGCCTGGTTCACAATTTCAATTTTGGCGCCATCGGAAAACGGCATAACAAAATAGGAAACCAATGCCCTGCCCTTGACCGGACCAACAGCTAACGGCAAACAAGAAAAATCATAACTCTCATTCCAGCCCTGCCCGAAAAACGGCCCGATTGGCGACTCAACTGAAGGGAAATTATTCCCGTCCCAATACATGCGCAAAACAATATCATTCCGGTTCAGCTTTTCCGGCGGCGGCGCAATAGTAATCCAGATATGATTTATCATGCCCGCGCCATTAACATCAAAAATAACGCGCTTTTCCCCTGCTTTAATGTGTTCAAACCTGTCGTTATTCCCACCGCTCCGATCATAGCTGCTCACTCTTTTGGTTTTGACATCGGATTTGATTTTTGCCAGTTCGAACAGGTCGCCGCCTGTGGTTTGGGCTTGGGGTAAATTGGTTAAAAAAAATAAGGATACAACGCCAAATAGAAAATAGATAGGATTTCTTTTCATTTGTGGCTCCTTGTTGGTAGTTAAAAGTTTTCTATAAAATACCAGTATAATTCCAAACAATTTTTAATACTGGGGCAAACTTTTCATTGGCTTTCATCTGAATAAATCTTTTACTATTTTTCTCCCTCCACAATTTTGATCTCCTCCTCTGTCAAACCGTAAAGCTGGTACACCATCTGGTCGATGACAGTTACCCTCCTTCCTACCTATTTCCGTCCTATCGTTATTTTGAATAGGTTGCCCTCCTTATCTTCAAGAAACGAGATATTCGGATAAGCCTGTAATGCTCTTCTAATACCATTTCCGAGTCCACGATAGGGTAAAATTTTACTTGCAAAAGATGCTAAAATAGGATTTCTTATGTTTGAAACTCCTTTTTTGATGTTTTCTATTGTCAGGTTATTTGGCAAATGCCCGGGGCTGATCAGATCAATTCGATCTGAAAAAATGAACAATCGTATCGGAGCGGAGACAAAGTAATCTCTATGAATCAGAGCATTAACTAATAATTCTTCAAGCACAATACGGGGGATCTCCAGTTCTCCGGTTGAATTTACACTTCTATCTTTTTGAATGCGCTGCAGGTTGTTACTGATGAAATTCAATGCTTTCTGGAAAATATCAGCCATTTTGCCGGTCAAATCCTGACTATCCAAGTAATGGCTTTCGTCGATTATCACTCCCTGATATGCCACAGCTTTAATTATGAATAGGGGCAAACGGAATTGAGGCGAACGGCTGAAAAGCAGCGCTCCCGCTATATTCAGTGTACCATTTTTTGATAGATTCATATTTTCTAATAAGCGAGTGATTGCGATTTCATTGTTTTCAATTGATTCATTGTATTCCTTTGCAAAAAAATCAGAAAAATAGTCAAAATCTAGATCCGCTAATGTTATTCCAGCAGCCAGAATTTCATCACCGTGTATTAAACCGGCACTTTGATACATGCGCTGGATTTCTTCACGCGATGTGACTTTTCGCTTATCAGAACCACTTTTGACCCAGATAGCACCGTTATTGTCCATATAGGGTTTGCTGATTCCATCAAGGATGGTAACAACCATCACTAATCCGTCCGCCAATTTTATATTTTCAGTTATGGGATTAACAGGAGGTCGTACCAATTGCGAAGAAGCATTAGAAACGAGTTGGTTCAGCCTGCCCATATCTTCACGTTTTAAAGCAGCGATTGAACCATCATTATTCACTCCAATAAAAATCTGACCACCACCTGAATTACTAAAGGCAACCATTTCTGCAGCCAGTGAGTTAACATTGTTAAAATTAGCTTTAAACTGGTGTATGCTGTCTTCATCTCTGGATATTATTTCAATCAATTCTGAGGCTTCCATATTTTATATATCTCCTTTCGTTTTTCAAATGCATCTTTACCGCCTTCCATAATATCGACTATTTCTTTTTGTATGGATGGATTGTCGATGCTCCCTTTATTAAGTGTGATCATCTCGTTTGAGTACTGACATGATACAATTTGTTCCGCATCGCCCAAGACAGGAATATTTGGGTTATGCGTGGCAAAGACAAACTGCGTTTCCGGTTTTAATGACCTGATCAGCTTTATCACATCCTGATAAATGGTTTGGTTATCGAGGTCGTCTTCCGGCTGATCAATGATAATAACATCGTTTTCTTTTTGGCTCAGAACAAATAGGATCAACGCCGAGGCTCTTTGTCCAATAGAATGATCTTTTAGTTCCTTTCCGCGGTATTCAATAGCAAATTTATTAGGTTTCTGCCAAATTAAAAATATCTCCAATTGTGTGTTAAAATATTCCTCAAATGTCTGCCAGGAATTTCCTAATATTTTTTTTGCCTTATCAGGCGATTTAAAGAGATCATGAAAATCTTGATACTCAGATGCGATTCTTTGAAAAGTAACTTCCCTGATATTGCTTCCCTTGAAATTTTCTCTCATAAACTGTATGAAAGAATCCTTATCTCCTTTGTATTCATTCCTGACTACTAAGGAAGAATGATGTATATTTACTTTGTCCAATTCTTGTTGAATCATCAAAAATTCGTCACGCCATAACTGACTGAGCGCAGATAGCGCTTTCAAAAGATCATTTTTAACCTGCTCTGTCTTTGATTTTTCTTTTGTCAATTCTTCCAGCATTATTTTTGATTGTTCAAGAGTTTTGTTAATCTGCTTAAATTCATCCGTACGGATTGCCTGAACTCCTGAAATTTTTAGCGATTCGGATAACTGCCTTTCCATCTGGGCAAATTCTTCTTTAAAGTCACCTCGTATTTTTTCAAATTCTTTTTCTTTTAATCGAAGTTCTTCCTGAGATAATTTAGAATTTTCTACAAGCATTTTCAAACTATCGACGATTGCTATGATTTTTTTATATGATTTATAAAATGATTTAAAGAAGCTCTCGTTCTGTCGTGATTGATACTTGAGATGATTTTTTAGATCATCTTCGAATTGTGTCAGGACGTCATCGATCGCCTCGATAAATAATTTTACTGTTAAAATCATCTGCGAACACTTACGAGAATCGGCTTCAAAGTCAATCTGCTTCTGGAGTTTTTCTTCGATCTTATACTCCTTATATTTACTCAACCGATGCTCGGCGTCTCTTTTTTTATCCACATACTCTTTTAATTTATCATCGATATTGGAAAGTTTTTTAAAGCGTTGCACAGCTTCCTGAACGCGCTTTTTCTGCTCTTCAATTCTGGTGCGGATTTCAACAAGATATTCGCCAAGCAGTTTTTCCACGAGGTCTTTTTCAAAACCTTCACCGGAACTGGACAAATCTTTTTGCCCAAAATAAATCGGCTTATGGATGATCGTTTCCTTAATCGTTACCCCCGGCTGGAGTATACCATTTACAAGCACTTCCGGCACTTCATTTAAAATACGTCGTATTTCATACTCCTGCCCAAAACGGTCAATAGCTTTAATGGTTACCTTCCCGCCACTCCCTAGCGTATGCCTAATAAGCTCTCTTTTATATTTGCCGTCCTGTGCTTTTTCCCCGAACGGAATATCAAGCGCATAGCGCAAAGATTCAATAATGGAAGATTTCCCGCTTCCCCGAATACCAATCAATGTATTCAACTCAGATGAAAAACAGATATCTTGCTTTGAAAGAACGCCTCCCTCAAAATGCACGCTTTTGATAAAGGAACGCGAATGCATCGGCTTTTCTTTGGCAACACGACTTTGGTAGTCTGCCAAAGCATACTTCACCGCTTCAAAAGTGAAATCACCAACTTTAAGATAACAATCTTCGGTTTTCCCGACATCATTTATAGACTTACAGTCTGAACCCTCTACTTCCGCCGGATACCATGGCTGAAGCCAATCCCTTACTTTCTTTTTACAAGCTCTATCTGGTCTGTCAGAATTGGCGGAATCTATTGTTCGTACTTTTTGAAATCCCAGGGTTCCTTCTTTAAACAAGTCATTCTTTCCTAATCTTTGAACCATGTTGCCTTTTAACTCTTTCCACAATCCTTTGTCCTGTTCTACATGAGCAAAAATTATGAAATAGTCTTTTTTAAATTTCTCCAGTTCATTCAAAGTGTTTTCAAGATCAAAATTGGAACACGAATTTTCATTGTCATAATTACTTTGTCCAGAAAAAGAAATATTAATTAAATCCTGAATATAGTTCTTATTTTCCCGATTATAGATCCATTCATCGCTAAAGATGACAAGCGTATGAATACCGCTCTTTCCCTCTTTAACGGAAAGCTCAATTCCAGGGAGAAGATATATTTCATCTCTAAACGCTTTTTTTCGTATTTCCTTATATTCCTCGCAATCAAATTTATTATGATTCGTGATCGCACCAATGCTTACGCTATTTTCTTTGAGCTTTTGAATATAGATATTAATAAACTGGTTTTCCTCATCGGAATATTTAAATTCCTTATCTGCTTTGGTATGCAGATGAAAATCTGCCTTTAGCCATGCACTGCCATGTTTGAAAATTGCATAATTCTTGATCCTGGTATTATTCATGGTTCTCCTCGATAATCATTTTTTGCTATTATTAACTCAAAAAGTTTAAGCACTGTTCCGTCCAGCTTCCGCCATACAACTGTTGTATCATCATCGACTTCGACAATTTTTTATCTCCGCGCCTGTTAAACAATCCTGAGATGGTTTAAGTTCAATGAGTCTTTTCATCCCTGCCCTCCACAATCCGTATCTCCTCCCCTGTCAAGCTGTAGAGCTGGTACACAAGCTGGTCAATCTCCCGCTCCAGAGATTTTACTTTTGCCTGCTTTTTCGGGCAGTTTTTTATTTTGGTGATGATTTTCATTTTTCTGTCATCTGACATGTCATCTTTAATAGTTTTAAGGTTGGTGAGATATATTAGAATATCTTGCTCTGCTTTTTTTTGATATCTTATGAAATAAAAGTTGTATTTTCCGGATATTCTTCCCAGACTTTTCCCAGCAATTCTCTGCCATTGCTTTTCTTATTTCTTTTAATCATATCAGCGCTCCAGGTGCCCCATTGTTTAAAGAAAAATGGTATGCTTAATTCTTCACATTGTTTTTTAATATTGATAGCCCATTCTTCTTTCATAGGTCTGGCTTTGGGACCGCTTTCACCACCAACAATCACCCAATCAATTCCTTTGAGATTTATTCTTCCTAAATCTTCCAAAAGCGGCTCCATTGACAAAAATTTGATCGCTGCCCTTATATTTCTCAATTTATCAATCCGCAGAAAACCTGATTTTTTATCTTCAACAGTTACACCCAACCAAACATTAGTTGGCGGTATTTTATTAAAAAGATATTCTGCCATCCTATACTCACGCTTGGTTAATATTTGATAGACATGCTGCGGGGTTTGTTTAATGACTTTAAATATTTTGTCCAGGAAAGCATCCGGCATTTGTTCGTGAAACAGATCGCTCATGGAATTGACAAAAAATTTTGTCGGCTTTTTCTTTTTTAGCGGCTGCTCTAATCTTTCCGGCATTAAAGTAAATTCAAAACCATTTTCATAGCCTTTTTTGCCCATTGCCTGCAAGCGTTTAGCCATCACTTCGGCATAGCAATATTTACAGCCGGCGCTTACTTTTGTGCAGCCGGTTGTGGGATTCCAGGATTCTTCAGTCCATTCTATCTTGGTTTTATTCATTATGAGAACGAATTTGTTTGGATAAGTAATTCGCGTATAAAAAAAATACATGAAAAACTTGTTGCAATTATCAATTTATTTTATTATAATAATAATGTTCTTTACCAATGGTAAGGAACCTACAGAGGCTTCAACCGCTGAGCCAGCGTGGCAAATCAGCGGTTTTTTTTTATATTAGTAACTCCTTCTTCCACTCCGGAAATTTTCTTATCTTATCGATGCTGTTATCAGCTACATAAGCTGTTCGAAATTCTGCCTTCAAAAATCCACTTTTTTTAATTCTGATTTGTAACACAACAACATAGTCTTCATAAATAACATTTACTCTCCACCGTGGATCATAACGTTTTCTTTTTTTATCCCACCCTTGATACAAGTTAGCTTTTGGATTAGTTAGGGTTGCCTCAATCCAGTCAATTCGTTTCGCTCTGGTCAATGAGAATTGATCTTTGTTCTTATCTCGCCTGGAACTCTCAAAAAACGCATGATCAAATTTAGATTTACTAAAATAAACAGGAATGCCATCAAAAGTAATAATCGGTTTTTTGCAATATTTTTGTGCATAATATTTTCTATAATCTTCAATAGTCTGCAGGTGAAGCAGTTTTTGCATATTCAAATCACCAACCCCCTTGCAGATTAATCTTGAAAATGTTAAACTTTTCATCCGATTTTGGTGTTGCTGCAATTTCCTTATTCAACAAAAATTCTATAAACTGAATAAGTTCGAGTTTTGCTTTGCTGGAAGTTGAATGATTGAATTTTGCATTTATCGCGCCGGTTAGTAAATCTGTGAGTTGAATTAATGTAACTTCCCTGGAAGGCAACGATTGGATATTTACAATTTTGGATGATAAATTAGCATAATTTAAAACTCGCTGGAGTACAACCAATCTGTCAGGAAGACGGTTTGTTTTTAGATCAACAAAAACAGTGTAATTATTAAAATCCAATATCCAATGATGAATGAGCTGATAATAAAACTTGTAAAACCCTAATTCAGCGTCATTGTTATGAAATTGCATCAGGTTTATGCGGGAACTATCCACCAGAATCGTCCTGAATCGCATGTTTTCATTTTCAAAGAAATATGAAATGAGCGATTTATAAAAATCCAATTTCCCTGATGCGACTTTATTCCATTTAACCTCGCCCCAAACATCTAATTCCTTTCTAAGCGATTTGATATGCTGCTTGATATTCTCTCTTGCTTCGGCAGGTATCCAAATACCCCCGATGGATAAATATGGCGGAGATTTAACCCTGCTGGTAAATAACTCCGGCCGGCATTCGTCACAATAAATTTCAAATTTCATTATGTCCTGCCTT
>JADHVV010000124.1 GCA_016783825.1 Candidatus Zhuqueibacterota bacterium
AAATTAACAAATGTAATTAATAAAATATCATATTGTTACAGTTGATGATATTATTCAACAAAATTCCGAAATTATGGGATTGCACCCTTTTGATAAAAGCGGCAGGGGCAGTATTGCTCTGAAACGACTGCTACTGCTACTTTTTAATTTAAGATCTACTTGTCACCTAAGTTGATCGGATGTTACATTTTAACCCTTAACGAGTATATGAGTCCTCCGGGGGAGATTTGAACTTCCAACCTGTCGCTTATAAGACGACGGCTCTACCTGGTTGAGCTACCGGAGAACAAATTTTTAGAAATATCTTGTCATCTATTTCATATTATTATTTCCGTTTTAATCCCAAAAAAAAAGCCCGCTACCAGAGTGATAGCGGGCTTTCTTAAAACTTAATAATTCAATGAAGTCCTTCAGGTACCTTAATCGGCACCACTATCCTCTGGTAATAATTATTCCATCTCGGAATACCAAAAAATTCATATATTGTATCAATAAATTCGGGCAAAAATGATGTATGGCAACTGGGCAAATTTGTCCAATTATAAGCATACGCCACCATGGCCCGTAAATTATTTATTTCGGTTTGTTGAAATAAGTCAGCTAATTTTGTTTTTTGCAGGAGAATCATTTTTTTGACCAAATTTTTATTCATTTTTAATATTATGTATTTATAATAAAAAACCCACTACCGATGGACGACAGTGGGTTATAAATTCAACGGTAATAATTTTTTCAAATAGGAATTATTCTATTTTCACCCACTATCATACGGAAATCATTCGGCAGTTGAAAACTGGGAATACTTAAACATGATATATCGAGAATATGTGTTTCTGATTTTTTCATTCTTCTTCTTTTTATGGTTATTTTTTTTATCGCAGGGAAGGTAGTAAAAATAAATGTAATTGTCAAGTGTTTTTTTGTTTTTTTACTTTTTTAGCAATAAACTGTTAATTATCAAATTCATTAGTTATTATTTATTCTGGTGTTATAGCACGCATAAACCAAATTCATAATTTTATTTTTTTTACTTGATATAATTTAAATAGTCAATTATATTACTTCTAATATTAAAATTATGAATCCTAAATATTAGAACGACATAAAAACCATCTAATGTTATTACCAACGAGAAAGAAACGATCATGCCCAAATACCCTAAACTTAAATTTAAAATCCATGATTTTGATGGTATACAAAACGGACAATTTGTCTGGGGAAATTCCAGGAGAGAAATTTTTGATCGATATTATGATGCTGTAGAAAAAGCTGACCCTGAGGAAGCAGCCATCGACTTTGAGGAAATTATAGAAGATGACCCGGAATTTATTGATGCCCACAGTAGCCTCGGATTCCTGGAACTCGATTTTTTCAATAATGGTAACGCATTTCATTATTTCAACCAGGGATTCCAACTTGGCAATAAACTAATTTCCAGGGATTTCAAAGGGCAGATAATATGGGGTATGATGGAGAATCGCCCATTTCTGAGAACCATGCAAGGTTTGGGATTAACTTATCTTTTCATGCGCGAGTGGGAAAAGGCGTCTCAAATTTTTAGTAAAATGCTGAATTATAATCCAAATGATAACCAGGGAATCAGGACGCTAATTATTCAAAGCTATCTGGCAATGGGAAAATTTGGAGATGTATTGAAAATAAATAAATTATTCCCCGAAGATATTATGCCCGATACGTTGTACGGAGCTGTAATAGCGAATTACAGACTTGATAAAATGGATAAAGCAAAAAAAGCATTAAAAGATGCGATAGAATTTTCTCCCAATGTGGCAAAAGAACTTATCAAAAAAAAGCATAAAAAGATCGAAAGTGAAATGCCTGGTTCTATCACTGTTGGCGGGGAAGACGAAGCTTACGATTATTGGGAGCGGGTGGGCCCATATTGGACAGATCCTAAAATTTTAAAGTTTGTTGAAGACGGTTTGAAAAAATTGAAAAGATAATAAAGAATATAGTGCATCAGCCAAACAACTAACAAAAAAGTGAATTAATTATGTGCGGAATAGCCGGTATATTTCATCAAAAAACTCCTGGAAAAACTTCATTAGAATTAATTGAGGCGATGACCGATATTATAAAACATCGCGGCCCCGATGAAAGTGGGATTTACATAGACGATTGGATAGCGCTTGGACATGCAAGGCTAAGCATCATAGACCTTGCAGGCGGCTCTCAGCCGATTCATAATGAAGATCAAAACTTATGGATTATATATAATGGGGAAGTGTATAATTATCCCGAATTGAGACAAGACTTAGAAAAAGCAGGGCACCGCTTTTATACTTCAACAGACACAGAAGTAATTCTCCATCTTTATGAGGAGAAGGGTGAGGACTGCCTAAACTACTTAAACGGTCAATTTGCTTTTGCCATTTGGGATTCAAATAAACGGGAGTTGTTCCTTGCGAGAGATCGAATGGGGATTCGTCCTTTATATTATACAATACAAAATAATTCTATTGTTTTTGCTTCCGAGATTAAATCCATATTTGTAGATCAAAATGTACCGAGAGAAATTGATCCTTTTGCAATCAACCAGGTATTTACTTATTGGTCAACTTTATCCGGGAAAACTGTATTTAAAGGGATACAGGAATTGCCTCCAGGTTTTTATTTGAAAATCTCTCAAAACAAAAAATCCCTACATAAATATTGGAACATACCATTTTGTTTACCTGGTGAAGAATTAGATTGGTCACCAGTACAAATCTGCGAGAGAATTCTGGAATTACTAATTGATGCAATTCGAATTCGTTTAAGAGCTGATGTGCCGGTTGGCTGCTATCTTAGCGGAGGTTTAGATTCATCAGGTATCGCAAAATTAATTGCAGAAAACTTCAACAACCAGGTAAAAACTTTCGGCATTAGATTTGAAAAAGATGAGTTTGACGAAGGCGTACATCAGAAGCAGATGGTAGCTGATTTAAAAACAGAGCACAAAGAACTATTAGCCACAAATGAGAAGATTGGCTCATCTTTCCCGGATGTTATATGGCATTGTGAAACACCTTTGTTAAGAACTGCACCTGTTCCTTTATTTTTACTTTCCGAAGCAGTAAATCACAATGGTTATAAAGTAGTATTGACCGGTGAAGGCGCTGATGAGTTTTTCGGTGGCTATAATATTTTCAAGGAAGCCAAAGTAAGAAACTTTTGGGCAAGGCAGCCTGATTCAAAGATTCGTGGTTCGCTTATTAAAAGGCTCTATCCATATATTTTCAAAAATCCAAGAGTAGGGCAAATGCTGCAAACATTTTTTGCATCCGGACTTAACAAAGTAAATGATCCTCTTTTCTCCCATCATGTACGTTGGGGTAACACCAGCAAAATTAAAAATTTCTTATCGGATGATGTTAAAGAAATTATTAAGCAGCAGGATATTTATGAGGATTTAGTACGCGATCTTCCCGAATCATTTAATAAATGGGATTATCTTGCCAAAGCGCAGTATTTGGAGGCATCTATCTTTTTAAGCAATTATCTCCTATCCTCGCAGGGTGACAGGGTTGCCATGGGGAACTCGGTCGAAATCAGGCTTCCCTACCTGGACTATCGATTAGTGGAGTTTATGGGGCGCGTTCCCTCCAAATGGAAAATCAGGGGACTAAATGAAAAATACATATTAAAAAAATCTTTTCAAGGTATATTGCCCAATAGCATTGTTAACCGAAAAAAGCACCCTTATCGTGCGCCGATCACAAAAAGTTTCTTAAATGAAAATTCATTGAATTACACGCAAGATGTTTTATCAGAATTTTCGTTGAAAAAATCCGGGCTATTTAATCCTTTAAGCGTTAAAAGATTTTTAGACAAAATAGAGACAAAAGAAACAACAAGTGAGCGAGACGAAATGGCTCTGGTGGGAATTTTATCTTCTCAACTAATTTATGAAAAGTTTATCGCTTCATTTCCAACTTCAAATTCTTTAAAATCACCAAACCAGGTTATTGACAGAAGGACGAAAAGGGCATGATTTTTTTACCTGATCACTTATCAAGAAAAAGTGGAATTGTTATCTGATGAGAAAGATAAAATAAAAACGATCAGCCGAATTGTTTCAATCATTCCATATCCTTCTCAAGTTTATTTATTCTTTTGATTATCTCTTCCACCGTCTGGCTTAATTCTGTTCCCATTTTTTTGTATTCGTTTGGGTATTCTTTCTGCATAAAGGACATTAAGGCATAATAAACCGGCTTAAACCGGTCTTTAAGTTTGTTAGGATTTTCATTAAATATTTTTAATGTCAGATGATATTGTTTTTTGGCAATTAATACCTGAAAAAATAAACTAATATTCTCAGAAAATTTTGCATAAGATTCTGACTTAATGAGATATTCTTGTGCAACTTGACAAGCTATATCGATTTGATTATTCAATAATAATATTATTGAAAGAGAAAGTAAGTCCAATTTGTTAAAATCAGCTTCATCTTTTACCTTATATTGATCTATTTTTCGATTATCGATATCATAATCTCCAAGATTACAAGCGTTATCTGCGGCTTGCTCTAATTCAAAATCTGGCAACGATAAATCTTCACACAGTTCGGAACGTGATTTATTCAAATACATTTTAGTTTCAGCAATCAATTGATTCTGCAAGTCCTTCTTTAACGGTGTTCGTAGTAGAGCTTCTGTCATAATAAATGCATGCTTTTGATAAATACCTCCTCTTTTTATTGCTCCCAGATGTATTTTCGCCCTATTTTCCAATTCGTTTTCATCACACCATGTCTCTAAAAACTCCACAAGGAATCGAACTCTTTTTACGTCCCATTTCCTGCCGAGCCGCATTAAATACCAGATATTAAAAAAACGTTCATAAATTCGATATAAATGATTTTTAGTATTTGTTCTTTGTTTTTCTATTATGTTAAATTTTTCCAGTTGTTTTAATTGCGCGGATACTGCCTTACTTTCCAACCTGGTTTTTTTAGCAATTTCTTTGGTGCTAACAGCATCCCATCTCAACGCAACAAAATCAACAATCTCCTGTTGTTGTGCGGAAAGTTTATCCATCCGGTGCTTATACATTGGCGTTACATTATCAAGTATTTTTTCAAGATCGAAAAATGCATTGCCATTTTCATCATCAACAAAAATTTCAAAAAGTAGAACGATAGTACGAATCACACCACCTGTAATTCTTCGTAAGGCTTCAATGCGCCCTGGCTGAGATTCCACAATATCTCTGACACGATCTATTTTGTAGTGTGCTCCTAATTTCAACAGCAAAATTTTTGTTTCATCAGTTGTCAAACCTTTAAGCTGGGGCATGCGAAAAAACTGGTAAAATGGTTTACCATAGTCATAATGAAATTCCAGGCTGACAGAAGATGCCCCGATAACCCTAAGTTCAGCAGATTCAACAAAAACTTCCCGCAACCTTTGATGTTCTCTTTTGGAAAATTTATTCAGCATTTCATCAATATTATCGATGAATAAAATGACTTTCCTTTTATGCTTTTTCAATGTATTTTCTAATAGCTGAAAACAACGATGCTCATAATCATCATCATTCTCAAATTCTTGCATTTTTTTAAAAAGTCCTTTGATATCAGAAGATTCTTCTAAGTATTCGGCTGTTGTTTCCCAGAGTTTAAACAAGCGACTTATGTGATATTGTTCTTCATTAAAAATTATCGGAATGATTCGCTGGTTGAGTTCATTATCATTTTTTATTTCATAAGCAATACGAAGCAATAGCGTAGTTTTTCCCTGCCCCCTGATTCCCTGAATAATATAATGTTGTTCTGGATATTCCATCTCTGAATTTTTAATATCATCATAAATATCCCGAAAAATTTTTGTTCTGACGACAAAATTATTTATGAGTTCCTCGGCAGACTGGTTTGCTGGGTTGTAAATTTTGGGAAAATTAATTCGCGACATTTTGCCTCCACCACATTCTTAATATTGGAGAATTATATCGATAAATTTGATTATTTTCATTATTGTTGATATATCCATCATAAACGAGTGCACCAACAAGGTCTTTGTATATGTTTTCCAAATGATATTTTACAGATAAGTTCCTTATTTCATTTGAGCTAATGGTATCGTTTTCAGATGTGATATTTAATAATTCTTTGGTAAAATTATATTCTGTACTTTTTAATGATGCACGAATTCGAGTATGCCAATGTTCAAAATGATGTCTCTGTTCAAGCATTTGATCGAAGGCGTGCTCAACAGTGGTTTTTTTAATTTTGTCCAAATTTTCATCCTGATAGGTATATTTTATTTCCTGGATTATCAATTGAATATAAAATGGGATTAGCCATTCTATTTTTTTGAGAATATAATTTATCAGATATTCCGATAAATCGAAATCAACATTTTTCAGTAATAGTTCAATTATCTTTTTTGCCTCTTCTGTTTTTAAAGGTGGCACTTTTAATCTCGAAAGATCATTAATCGTTTTTATCGCGTCAATTTTACTCACAATATTTTCCAATCCTATTGATCCGGTGTAAACAAATTGAACCTTTTCACTCAATTCTGTGTCATGGCGTAGTTCACGGTTACTCTGCAAAAAATGCTTTCCGGCATTTTTTCCTTCATCCTCAATAATATTCTCAAGTGTTTCCGGAAATTCATCAAGCATTATTATCAGTTTTTTAATTTCTGATGAGCTTGATTTTAATATTTTACTTAACATTTCAAAATAATTAAAATCTTCACTTACTCCGAATTCGACACCATCAGGCCCAAGTTTTTTTTTCGTAGGTTTATGTGTTTCCAAAAACGTCAATATTTTCTGTGAATTTTTGACAAAATCTGTTTTCAAAACCTTATTAACAATTCTTCTAAAAAATTCATTTTCATTATTGATTGATTCTGTATCCAAATATAGGAAGATATATCCATCTTTTGAATTATCTTTAAGATAATACATCAAAGATGTTTTCCCAACTCTTCTCGGTGCAGCTATTAGAATGTGGTTCCCTGAATCAATTAAATCCCAGGCTTTTTTAATCAGATTTTCTCTTTTAAAATAATCTTTTCCTCTTACTGGATTTCCAGTCTGAATTTTCATTTTCGCACCTTTTGACAATAATTTCATTGTTAACTTACTTGACAATATAAATATTGTCAACATAAAAGTCAAGCGCTTTTTCAAAAAAATTGAAATTTTATTTTTCTCAAAAATAACCTGCAAGTTTTTTCAGTTAAAAATGTTTAATAATGAATGAAACTAATTTGCTTTTCCAATGTGAAATAATGAAAATTTTGACCTAATAAACGTTCGGAGGCAAAATGAAAAGAAAGCATCATCACATAATAACAATCTTTATAATTGTACTGACCTTCCCATTTTTGGTTTTACCTACCTTTTCCCAGGAACTCAAAGAAAATAGCAAGCTCGATAAACAAGTCGAAAAATTCCTTGAAAGCCATAAACATCAATGGCGGGATATGAACGTTCCTGTTTCGGATGGCAAATTACTTTATAACATCATCATTAAAAATAAATATACTAAAGCGCTCGAAATTGGAACTTCAACAGGACATTCAGCAATCTGGATTGCTTGGGCGCTTAGTAAAACAGGCGGAAAACTCACCACCATTGAAATTGATGAAAGGCGATACAAAGAAGCTTTAACAAATTTCAAAAAAGCCGGATTAGCTGAATACATCGATGCCCGGCTTGCTGATGCGCATAAATTAGTGAAAGAGCTTAAAGGTCCCTTCGATTTTGTTTTTAGTGATGCTGACAAATATTGGTACAAACAATATTTCCTCGATGCCTGTCCGAAACTTGAAATTGGCGGTTGTTTCACAGCCCATAATATTAGGGAACGAGGCAAGTGGAGCAGAGGCGGAACCGGAGAATTTTATAATCATATCAAAAATTTATCCAATTATAAAACAACATTAGATCTAAGTGGAGCAGGATTATCCATTAGCTATAAAAAATCGGATAAGTGATTTTTACTGGAATCACATTAATGAGTCTATTCTAAAAAGGTCTTAACAATATAAAACAAGGAGCAAAAAACATGAAAAAATACCAGGCGATTACCATTTTTCTACTTCTTTTGAATCTAATTCTGCTAACCCTCCCGACGTTGGCACAAAAAGCTAATGTTCCAGTTGATGGTAATAAAATATTCAATACCATTAGCTACATGGCATCCGATCAATTTCTGGGAAGGAAACCGAATACACCAGAATTCTACAAACTTCAGGATTGGGTGGTTAAACAGTACAAATCTTGGGGACTGGAACCGGCTGGCGAAAACGGTACTTTCTTTCAATCCGTCCCAATTACCCGGGAATATGCGTTTAATTATGGGACGCCCAGCCTCGTCATTAATGGGAGAAAGTTCTTCTCGCATTATGGAGATTTCCGGATTGATACAAAATCAACCACAGGTAAAAAAATTAAAGGCAAAATCGTGTTTGCTGGTTATGGAATTTCTGCACCGGATAAAGGACTGGATGAATATGCCGGGGTTGACGTAAAAGGAAAAATCGTTCTTGTCCTGAAAGGAGATCCAAATAACTTCAAACCTCGGCGCAGTTGGATGTCAGGTCGGGACACAACAAAAGAGAAGACATCAGAGGATTGGAAAAAGGAAGCAGCAGATAGTACTAAGATCCAAACAGCGCATAATAAAGGAGCTGCAGGAATTATTTTCTATAATACTGAAAAGGAAACAAACTCATTTTTCCGCAGATCCAGATCAAAACTTGAAGTCTCCCCTTTTCAACGCGATTTCATAATCGTTTCCCAAGTGAGTGAAAAAGTATTCCATTGGGCTCTTTGGATTGATCCACAGATGTCATCACGAGGATTTACTACTTGGATGAACAGTGTTCGAAAAGATATAAAACAGAAAAAAGCTCGTTCATTTGATACCAGGTTAAAAGCGGAGATCACAGGTTTTAAAAAGACGCTCTTGAAAGGAAAAGAGTTTAACGATAATAAAGGTCAAAACATCATTGCAAAAATTACAGGAACCGATCCTGAATTAAAAAATCAGTACGTAGTCATGGGAGCGCATTTCGATCACCTGGGCGTTACTAATGGACAAATTTACAACGGGGCAGAAGACAATGCATCGGGGAGCGCTGTTGTGATGGAAGTAGCACGACTGATGAAAGTACATAATATTCAAACTAAGCGTACTGTGATTTTCTGCCTGTGGACAGCCGAGGAGCTGGGATTGGTCGGATCCCGTTTTTGGGTAAATAATCCCACTGATAGTGTGAAGATGGACCAGGTAGTTACTTATTTTAACATGGACATGGTGGGATTAGGTGATCAACTCAATGCTCCCGGCGCTTTAAATTTCCCTTCAATCTGGGAGGTCATCAAACGAGATCAGGATCAGGAAATCATTGATGTCGTTAAACATCGGGAAGGCGGTCCTGGTGGAAGCGATCATTCCGCTTTTATTGAACTTGGTATTGAAGCCCTTGCATTAATGACCGGCGGATCCGGAGGCCATCCTGATTATCATGACACCGGAGATGATGTTGGAAAATTGAATCCTGAAATTTTGAGAAAAACTGGGAAATTTGTTTTGCAAGGAGTAATCAATTTAGCCAACGAAATAGAGACACAACTGCTTATCGCCGATCGCCAGAATATTTATGATGCGATGCGGTGGCGTATTACAATCATAAATCCGGAATTGGATGTGGAAGGAAGCTGGTCTGTTTTGAAATTTGAGGATTATACTGCACTCACTGATTCGATCCTTCAAAAAATTAAAAAGATAAAACAACCAAAGGATGATTCCAATAGTTCAGGGAGAATGATGTGGCGCCGGTTCAGCAGAGCAGCATATTCGACAGGAATTAAAGGCGTTGAAGTATTTGACTATGACATCAATTTTATGAAAGTTGCCAAGGAAGTTCTTGGTTTTGGCAGAATTGACTTTTGTGGCGATGACAGTGTCTGGTTTAACCAGGGACTCACTGAACAAGGCGCAGTTGCTCTCCCTGCAATGGAAAAGAAGAGTATTGTGCCTCATTTTATGAATCCTCAAAAAGCAACATTAGAAGATATTTTAGACAGAGCAAAAAAACCATTCCTGATTTCCAGTTTCACCGATTTTGATGACAGCTTAATCACTCTCATTAACGAAAAGAAGGTGCTGGTGGGAATAGATTTCGATCCTACCGATATCGATAATTGCGTCAAACAACTCGAATCATTAAAAACAAAATTCGAGGACACTGACAATCTACTTCTCAACATAACATCCAAAACTGATCTGGATAACGCGAAAAAGATTTTGTATAAAGAGCTGATTAAAAATGGATGGGAAAAGAAAGAGATTTATGCCATCGGTGGCGCAGGCACCACCCGGCGCGGCAGGGGAAATCTCGACAAGCTTCCGAGTGGGAGACCTCAATCACCGCGTAGAAGATAACATATAAAATGAATTAATGTAAGTTCATTTAAGGATTGCAACCCAGTTAGAATATTTTCTTCTATTAAAAATATTGATTGCATTGATATGTGGAATATAATTAGTGTCTGTCCGAAAAAGCCCAGTTTTTGTCATTCCGGCAATCTTTTAAGCCGGAATCTCCTTGTAAAACAGAATAGATTCCCGCTAAAAACATGCGGGAATGACATCTCGGACAGACACTAATTAGGAAAAGGCAAAGCCTCAATTCTCCCTGTAAAGAAAATTGAGGCTTGGAAAGATTACTCTATTATCTAAAATTTTCCATTATTATTCTTCCATTTCTCTTTAGGTAGAATAGTTTCAATTACATCCCAATGTTCAACTATTTGTCCGTTCTCGATCCTGAATATATCATAAAACGCTGTATGCTCACCTTTTCCAAATTTTCCTTCACTAACCGCTAATACAAAGTTTCCCTCGCCTAAAATCATGTGGTTTTTTGTATATTCCATCACTAAACCATTTTCAGCAAAGTATTTCATTGCAGCTCCAAAACCATCCAATCCGTCGGCAACAGCGGGATTGTGCTGAAGGTATTTATCAGGATTGATATAATGGATTAGCTTGTCCATTTTGCCACCAAGCAACACATCATTTATAAATCCTTCAACAACTTTTTTGTTTGCTTCTGTTTTATCGGTGTCAGATATCTCTGTTGTTCCATCTGTCTGGGTTCTTCCGCTTGGATTAGCTGGTTGTATTTCAATAAGGTTATCCCAATGTTCTACAATTAAGCCATTTTCAAATCGGAAAATGTCGAATCCAATTTTCGCACCGAAAAAGTCATAAATTGTGTGTGTAAAAGCATAATCACCATCTTCAAACGCTCTTATGACTTTTGCTTTGAAGTCACCATCAGGTGCATTTTGTAATACAGCTCCAAATCCTGCTAATCCATCGCCAACCATTAGGTTGTGCTGAATGTATTTGTTCGGATTGATGTAACTTACTGGTGTTTGATCGCCAGTCTCAAGGCTTTCTAATAAAGCCACCGCTTTTTGTTTGTTTGATAATTCCATTTTCTTCTCCTTGTTTGGGTGCGTTGTGGCACAAGCTGCCATTAAAAAAACTAATGCAAAAAAAACTACTAGATGTTTCATTTTTACCTCCTAAATTAATTAATATTGTCGAGGTAAATATACACACAAATAGAAAAGGTAACAAGGTTGATCCTTGCTAAAGAATGGTAAATATCGAACTGAACAACTATTTTGTTAAAATTTGCTTAAATTGAGAAGGGGTCTGGAGTGTATGTTTCTTGAAATATTTTACAAAATTGGTTGGTTCGTCAAAACCCAATTCGTAGGATAATTCTTTTACTGAAATGTCAGATGTTGCAAGGTTCCTTTTTATTTCTAAAACCACATAATTGTCAATAAATTTTTTAGCGGTATTCCCGGTAACCGCCTTACAGATCTCATTTAAATGTTTATATGAAATATTAATCATCCTGGCATACTCTTTCGCATCTCTCGTTTCAGTGCAATGCATTACAAGCTGGTCCCTAAAGATGCCAAATTTAATAACCCAGTCTGAATTTTTTTCCTGCTTATTCAAGTTGTGTTTTATTCGTTCTGCTTTCAATAATAAAAGTTTTAATAATAAACGAAGAATCTCTTCTTTAGCAAAATCATCAGTGTAATTATATTCTTCATATAATGAACCTATAATATTACTAAAATTATTCTTCCCTTTTTCTTCAGGATGTAATATTGGTGAATAAAAATGGTAATTATATAATCTATAAAGAGATAATACATCGGAGTGAATTAAATTTTTTGACAAGAAAGAGTCTGTAAATAGTATTAAAAAACCATCCATCTCGGGATTAATTTCAAATGCATGTACTTGTCCTTTAGAGATAAAAAGAATGCTTCCCTCATAGTATTTACATGGCTGAAAATCTATGAAATGGACACCCGTTCCTTTTGTAATAAATAAGATGAGATAAAATTCTAATCTATGGGGTCTATCGAGTGAAGGATTAAGTTTATTTATCCTGGAAAATAGACTTTTTATAGTAAATATTTCAAACTCTATCTCATCTTTGTTATTCTTTAAAAATTCTACTTTGGGAATTTCATTCATTTTAGTTAATTGTCCAACACAACATAAGGTTTACGGTAATCTCTTGTCAACATTGCATTAGCTTCATCATCATCGACAAATTTTTCATTTTTGCCATCGAACATCAAATCGCGTCCCAATAGATATGCAATATTTGCGATAATTGGCAATGCGCTTGAACGATGACCTTCTTCAATATCGCAGGTCAAAACTTTTCGATCACCTTTTCGGATGGCGTAGATGAAATTATCAAAATGTCCGCCGCCACCGGTACCTGTCAGGTTCATGGCATCATAAACTTCTTCACCAGTATTTTCAGAAGTAGGTCCCGGTTCATTATTCCTGCTAAAGAAAGTCTGCCAATTTCCACCAGCGTCTATTTGTAACCAGCCTTCCGAGCCAAAAATGAGATCACCAATCTTAACCGACTTTGCTTGACCTTTTGATATCATAGTACCTTCAGAAGTAGTTTTGACCTGCGGCAATGAAATACCTTCCGGATTTGTAATCAAACCACGGGTTCCAAATTCAAGAATTGTTCCATCAGCATATTCAAAAATTGAAGTCTGGGTATTCGGGGTTTCCTGTGAAGCATCATAAACAAAAAATCCACCTGACGATTTTACTTTAACCGGGTATTCATCTTTGCCCAAAGCCCAGCGTGCAATATCAAACTGGTGCGGTCCCTGGTTTCCGGTATCGCCATTACCATAAGCCCAATGCCAGTGCCAGTTATAATGAAAATGATTCCGGTTAAATTTCCGTTTTGGCGCCGGCCCTAACCACATGTCATAATTAACTTTTTTAAGATATTCTTTAGTGTAAGGTGTTTCATATCGACTGCTTTCAAGATTTAAACGATACTTTTCGCCTTCTTTCATTGGACCATCGGGATACCTGCCAATACTGGGACGGGGTTTGAAACATAAACCGCGAGCCATATAAATCTTGCCAAGTTTTCCGTCACGGATAAATTTAATAGCAGCATTTGTGTTAACGCGGGATCGGTTCTGAAATCCAACCTGAACCAGCACATTGTATTTGCGGGATGCTTCCACCATTTTTCTGCCCTCAAATACATTGTGACTGGAGGGCTTTTCAACATAAACATGTTTACCTGCTTGACAAGCCCAGATAGTCGACAGCGCATGCCAATGATTGGGAGTTGCTATTCCAACAGCATCGATTTCCTTTTTTTCAAATACTTTCCGCATGTCCCATTCTGTTTTTGGACGGTAACCGAATGCTTCTTCGATTTCTTTTAAACGGCGTTCGAATAAATTCCC